>NZ_JBHLWA010000037.1:0-45637 GCF_042433085.1 Gallibacterium melopsittaci | reverse complement strand
ATAATTACCAACTTTTTTGTCCTATAGACAATGAAAATAGATAAAGACCAACTTTTTTGTCCTATATGCCTTTTTAAATAAAAAAGGACAAAAATCTTATATATCTTCGTCCTTTCTATCATATTTGTTGTTAAGTAAAAATTATTTACCAACTTGGTTTCCGATAACACCGCCGACAGCTGCACCACCAACAGTACCAAGTGTTCCACCACCAGTTAATACTGCACCTGCGACCGCTCCAATACCTGCACCAGCAATAGTACTTTTATCTCGCTTACTTAAGTTTCCACAGGCAGCAACAGAAAGAATAACTACTGAAACAGCCATTAATTTAATTATAGTTTTCATCATTTTTCTCCTTAAAAGTAATTAAAATGATCTTCTCTAACATAACAGAGAAAAGTATAAAACAATAGTTATAGTTTTATTATTAAATGTTATTTAAGTACCAATAACAGCTTGTGAAATTTGGTTAATCAAATTTTTATAAATCGTACTTCCATCAGTCGAGTTCACTTTTATTTCAATAATTGTGGTACTTTTTCTTAAATAAGCATTTTTTAAGGTAGAAGTTAAGTCTGCCCATGTGTATGGACGTGAATAATTTAATTCGAACATTGTAGCAACTTGAGAAAAGTCGAGATTATGCGGTAAGCGGTAATATTGATCTTTTACTTCATTATCGACTGGCAACATATCAAAAATTGCTCCACCATTATTATTAATCACAAAAATAATCGTTGGGAATTTTACTTTTCTCAGTAAAGCTAAAGAATTCAAATCATAAAGTGCGGAAAGATCCCCTAAAAAAGCGACTAGTGGGGATTCACTTGCAATAGCAACGCCTGCTGCAGTAGCAAATAAGCCATCAATGCCACTCGCACCACGGTTTGTATATACTGGGTAATTGTTAGGAAGTTTACAAAGTGCATCTACTAAACGGACGAATAAACTATTGCCTAAAAAGAGTACGCCATTGCTTGGTAATAATCTTTCAATATGATGGGCAAGAGAGGCTTCATTGAGGTTACTACCAACTTGTTGTTCGATAAAATCTGCACAAAATTGGGATAGTGCTAAAGGTTCCAGTAACCAAGGTTTTTGGCGAAGTGGCGGGTGTGCACGCAACCAGTGATGTACTTTAGCGTGGAAACGAGTTTGTTGATGATGATAAGGATCTAAGCGACGTTGAGAGTGATCAACCAACCAATATTCACCTTGAAAGGCTTGGAGGAACTGGTTAATACGTTTACTGATAATGCCACTACCTAATTGAATCACGATATCGGCTTGTAGTAGTTGGTTAAATACGGTTTGATTAGCTAACCAAATATCTGCGTAAGGTAACGTTGCTTCAACACCTGACTGTATATCTGTGAGTAATATCCACCCCATTGTATTTGCCCAAGTGGTGATCCCCATCGTTTGTTCAAGTGGTAAGCGTCCTACAACAATCACACCACGCTTGGCTCGCCAAAAATCCCATTTCTCATGGATTAAAACTTCAGTTTGATTTTCTGGATGATTTAACCATGGTTTTGAACTATTTAGCCAAATTTTAATTGGTTGTAACCAAGTATGGTTGTCAATTTGTTCAGCTTCTGCCTGATATAAAGGTTCGGCAAAGGGGACATTAATATGTATTACACCTGGCGTTAATGTTTGTTGATAACAGGCTTGTTCTAAGGTTGAAACTAACCAATTAGCACTATAATCTTGACTTGGTTTTGGTAAATTAATTTGTGCCACAGGGTAATGTGCAAACATTCCTTGTTGTGGAATAGCTTGATTTGCACCGCAATCAATTAATTCTAATGGCCGATCAGCACTTAAAATAATTAAATTTGTTTGAGTTTGATACGCTTCGACTATTGCAGGATAGAGATTTGCTACTGCAGTGCCAGATGTGACAATAATTGCAACTGGTTTATGTTGAACTTTTGCTAAGCCAAGAGCAAAAAAGCCCAAACCTCTTTCATCAAAATGGGTATGGCAAGTAACAAGACTTGCATCTTGTAACCGAGCAGCTTCAAGCGTTAGTGGGGTTGAGCGTGATCCTGGTGCAATACAAATGTGTTGTACACCATAGTTTACTAATGTTTTTAAAATAACTTTAGACCAACAGCGGTTAAATGTACTGATTGACATTGTTTTCTCCTCGATCTAAGTGAGTGTTAAATAAGGATAATAATCCTGACATTTTTTTGCTAATTTCTTGCCATTCTTCGCTGGCAACAGACTCTTTGACAATGCCAGCACCTGCAAATAGGTGTAATTTATCATGATTGAGTTGTGCAGAACGAAGACCAACACATAACTCAGAGAATTTTTGTGAAATAATGCCTATTGCACCTGCATACCAATCTCGCTCAAATGGCTCATAGCGTTTGATAAAATCTAATGCTGCTTGTTTAGGATAGCCTGCAATCGCCGCAGTAGGATGCAGAGTTAATAACGGTTCCCAATAACGGTATTGTGATGACAATATGGTATGAATTGGGCGACATAAATGTTGCACTTTTCTTAGAATGCGTAATTGTACATCTTCAATTTGTATATGTTGGCAAAAAGGCGACATTTTTTGTTGAATATCATCAGCAACAAATTGATTCTCTTCAAGATTTTTATGATCGTTTAATAACCAGTTTTGATAATGTAATTGTTGCTGTTTTGTATCACCGATAGGCGCTGTGCCTGCTAATGCCTCACTATATATATGGTCATCTATTCGTTGGTATAAGCATTCAGGGCTTGCACCTAGAAAAGCAGATTGTTGAGTTTCGGCAAACAGGAAGTGATAACAATGTTGATTGCTCACCGAACTTGCAGCTAAGAAATCAAAAGCATTTAAATGATTGTTTAGACTAAATGTAACTTTTTGAGCTAATACAACTTTATCAAATTGTTTTTGTTGAATTGCTGTTAATGCTTGTTGAATTAGTGATTGCCAATGAAATTGATCACTGCTTTGTTGTATTAGTGTAGGGGTAATATTTTGGATAGATTGAATTGGTTTTTCCTGTAAAAAGGTTGTCCAATATTGTGCTAGTTGTTGTTGCTGGCTATGCCAATTTAGGTGGTTAATGAACAACTTAACGGTAAGTTTTTGGTCACAATACTCAAAATAGAATTGTGGTAATAGAAAATTCAATTCACCATCAAATTTCAGCCCGCCAATAAAATTAAAGGTAGGATATTGTTGTTTTAACTCAGTGAGCTGTTGGAAATCTTTGATTTGTAATAGTGAACCAAGTGCTGCAACTTCATATCGTTGATGACGTTGCTGAAAATAAAATTGTGGAAATAATGTTTGTGCTTTTAACCAAGCGATAAAATCAACCTTTGGGGTGTTAAGCGTAATTTGAATCATACCAAATGGTTGAGAGGATGGTTGATAAATAGCGATCTGCTCAGTTAATAATGTTTTGAGTTGTTGTAATACATTCATTGCAAATTAAGTAGTTCTATTTATCCAAATAATAACAAAGGGAGTAATTCTACCGTAATTTGAAATAAACTTCTTGAAAATCTTTCTAAGCCTAAAAAATTAGCGTAAAGTAACTCCTTATTGTTAATTAGTGATTTGCTAGGGTGATGCAGATGGATTATTTTCCAAAATCAAATAAGTTAGAACATGTTTGTTACGATATTCGTGGTCCAGTACATAAAGAAGCCTGCCGATTAGAAGAAGAAGGGCATAAAATTTTAAAATTAAATATTGGAAATCCTGCCCCATTTGGTTTTGAAGCACCAGATGAAATTTTAGTTGATGTCATTAGAAATTTACCAACAGCACAAGGCTATTGTGATTCAAAAGGGTTGTATTCGGCACGCAAAGCGATTGTGCAATATTACCAATCAAAAGGGTTATTAAATGTAGGCGTCAATGATGTTTACATTGGTAATGGTGTGTCAGAATTGATCACAATGTCAATGCAAGCATTATTAAATGATGGCGATGAAGTTTTAGTGCCGATGCCAGATTATCCTTTGTGGACTGCAGCAGTGACTTTGTCGGGTGGTAAAGCTGTACATTATCTTTGTGATGAAGAGCAAAATTGGTTTCCTGATATTGAAGATATTAAGCAAAAAGTATCTAGCCGCACAAAAGCGATTGTCATTATTAACCCAAATAATCCAACGGGTGCGGTTTATAGTAAAGAGCTATTACTTGAAGTTGCGGAAGTGGCTCGTCAGAATAAGCTCATTGTTTTTGCAGATGAGATCTATGACAAAATTTTATATGACGGTGCAGTCCATCACCATATAGCAGCATTAGCACCAGACTTATTAACTGTAACATTAAATGGTTTGTCGAAAGCGTATCGTGTTGCTGGTTTCCGCCAAGGTTGGATGGTATTAAATGGACCTAAGAAGGCAGCAGCAGGTTATATTGAAGGGTTGGATATGTTAGCTTCGATGCGTTTATGTGCCACAGTGCCAATGCAACACGCCATTCAGACAGCATTAGGTGGATATCAAAGTATTAATGAGTTTGTGCTTCCAGGTGGACGATTATTGGAACAACGTAATAAGGCATATGAATTAATCACGCAAATTCCAGGTATCAGTTGTGTTAAACCACAAGGTGCAATGTATATGTTCCCTAAAATTGATACAGAGATGTATAACATTTATGATGATGAAAAATTTGTGTTTGATCTATTAACACAAGAAAAGGTGTTGTTAGTTCATGGTAGAGGCTTTAATTGGCATAAACCAGACCATTTCCGTATTGTCACGTTGCCTTATGTACATCAAATTGAAGAAGCAATGATGAAGTTAGAAAGATTCTTGAGTCATTATCATCAATAATATCTTTCATTTTCCTGACTGATTTAAAGATCTCCCTTAGCAAATTGCAAGGGAGATTTTTTATTGCCTTTTTATCTGAAAATTTCGCTGCGATGCTTTTCTTTATTTCATAAAAATTATTTTTATATCAAAAATAATAAAACAGCTTTTCAAAAAATATAAAGCAAACTATTATTTTATTCATAGAATAAAAAATGTTCTGATGAGTTAGTTGTTATTGTAAGAAAAAAATTATGCTATAGGAGTACTTAATGATGAAAAGTAGAATTGCAATTCTGGGTGAATGTATGATTGAACTTTGGAACGATCATGATTGTTATCGACAGGGTTTTGCTGGAGATACATTGAATACGGCAATTTATCTTTCAAGGCTATTAGGTACTTCTAGTCAGGTTGCTTATATTACGGGTGTAGGTAAAGATGATTTAAGCCAAGCTATGTTAGCTTATTGGGAAACAGAAAAAATTGATACCTCTTCAGTGTTCGTTGTGCCAAATAAGCAACCTGGGTTATATATGATAAAAACCGATGAGAATGGGGAACGTCGTTTTTTATATTGGCGTAATGATTCGGCAGCACGCTATTGGTTAGCTCCGTTATCGGTAGAGGAAATAACAGTTCTTTTAGCGTCATATAATTATCTTTATTTGAGTGGGATCAGTTTGGCAATTTTGCCTACAAACGAGCGTGAAAAATTGCTTACAGCAATTGAGCGAGCAAAGGTAAAGGTGATTTTTGATAACAATTATCGTCCAGCCTTATGGGAAAATATGGAAGCAACAAAATTAGCGTATCGTAAAATATTATCGGTTGCAGAAATCGCTTTTTTAACTTTTGAGGATGATCAGGCATTATATGGATTTACTGATTATCAACAATCTATTGATTTAGCGCTTCAATTAGGTGTCAAAGAAGTTGTTGTGAAGCGAGGTAAAGAACCTTGTGTAGTAGCAACATCGTCAGATCGTTATGAAATTGCCGCAACAAAAGTAGAAAAGGTAATTGATACGACAGCCGCAGGAGATTCGTTTAGTGCTGGCTATTTAGCCAAAAGATTACAAGGCGGTACGATTGTGGAATCTGCCCAAGCGGGGCATAAACTTGCAGGTACAGTGATTCAACACAAAGGCGCTATTATTCCAACAACCGCAATGCCATTATTTTAATTATTTATTAAATAGGGTAACCATAGAAACCTAAACGTTCAGAGATATGTTTACCTGCTTGTTGGAGTAGATTTACCAAATAAGGGCGATCTTTTTCTTTAAAGCGAATTGATGGTAGAGAAATAGATAGCCCTGCGATGATATTTCCTAAATGATTATAAACAGGTGTTGCAATACAAGTTATTCCTTCTTCTTGCTCTTCATTATCTTCTGCATAATGCTTCTCTCGAATGGAATGAATTTCAAGAATAAGTTGTTCTACATTAGTTACTGTATTTTTAGTATGTTGAATGAATTCAACTTTAGACAAAATTGCTCTCACTTGTTCATCTGTTAGTCCAGAAAGCAAAATTTTTCCTATTCCAGTACTATATAGAGGGTTACGTCTACCAATGCGTGAATACATTCTAAGATTATATTTTGAATCGATTTTATGAAGATAGACTATTTCATGTGTATCTAAAATACCTAAGTGTAATGTTTCTCCTGTGAGTTCTGAAATATATTGCATTTCTTTATCTGCAAAAGAAACTAAGTCGGTATATTCTAATGAACGAGAACTAAGCTCAAATAACTTTAAGGTTAAACTATATTTATCACTATCATCTTCTTGATAAACATAACCTAAGTTTTTCATTGTTTGTAGAAAACGATAAGTAGTACTTTTTGACATCATCAATTTTTGTGAAAGTTCAGTAATACCTATATCTTTTTGTTCAGACAACATTTCTAAAATACTAAAAACTTTCAAAACTGAGGCAACAGATTCTAATGAGGTAGTGTCTTTTTTCATCTTATTCCTTAGGATATTAAGGTAAATAGAATATTGGTAATGATATTTATTGGAAGAAATATCTAACTTATGCAGTATCAGTTTATCGTATTTTAGAGATAGTTCTACCGTAAAGTGGTTTATTTATAATAAATCTATTTTTCTCTTTTTAAAAATAAAACAATGTTTTAAAATTTTAAAATCAAATGTGCAATTTATGATATTTAGGTATGATGCTAGTACAACTATTAACTCTACCGCAACTTCTTGGAATGTTGGCATTTATTTTGGGTGTTCTCTCTTTTTATCAAAGAAATGATAAGAAGTTAAAGATAGTGATGTTGATTCAGAATATAACGTATATGACACACTTTCTTTTATTAGGCTCAAATGTATCAGCATTAAGTTCGTTGTTATCTGCGTGTCGTACAGCAACTGCAATTTATGTTTCATCAAAGTATGCAGCATTATTTTTTGTCATCGTAGGTATTACTTTTGGTTATGTTGTTTCGGATTCAATTTGGCAGTTTTTCCCTATTTTAGGAACAACAATAGGAACAATTTCATTATTTTTATTGAAAGGGATTCCAATGAGAATCTTGATGTTAGTAGGATCGGGATGTTGGTTAACAAATAATATTTTGGTAGGTTCTTTTGGTGGTATTTTATTAGAATCTACCGTGATTGTAATGAATTCGCTAACGATTTTACGTTTAGTATTACAAAATAAAGAAAAGGATCATGTTTTATCTTGATCAAGAAAGAAGAAAGGATATTTATCATTTTTAATGATCTATTTTTATGATCAGGCTTGAGAAATCAAGATAAAGTGAGTATAATCCACGACCTTTAATATAGTTAGTAGCGGGTCGGGTTTCATACCTGACGAGGTAGCTAACAAATCTAAACCAATTAGAATGTTGGTAATCCGAACCGTAGAGCTTAAGCTTTAGTTAATTATTGGAGAATTACAAATGTCCAGAGTCTGTCAAGTAACAGGCAAACGCCCGGCAGTTGGTAACAATCGTTCACACGCAATGAACGCAACTCGTCGTCGTTTTTTACCAAACCTTCACACTCACCGTTTCTGGGTTGAAAGTGAAAACCGTTTCGTAACTTTACGCTTAACAGCGAAAGGTATGCGTATTATTGATAAAAAAGGCATCGATGCAGTTTTAGCTGATCTTCGTGCTAAAGGCGAAAAAATCTAAGGAGCTGAAAAATGGCAGCAAAAGGTGCTCGTGAGAAAATTAAACTTGTTTCTACTGCAGAAACAGGTCATTTCTATACTACGACTAAAAATAAACGTAACATGCCAGAAAAAATGGAAATCAAAAAATATGATCCAGTTGTTCGTAAGCATGTTCTTTATAAAGAAGCTAAAATCAAATAATCGCTTTTTTATAAAACAATCCTTTTAAAGTTAACTGCACCCAACGGTATTTACTGATGGGTGCAGTTTTTTATCTATTAAAGCATAGATATAAATTAACATATCTTGAATTGTGTCACAGAATGAACAGTAGTATTCTGCGGTAAAACAGAACGAATCAAGGAATAATAATGAGGCAAGTTGAACGACCATTATCTGGTTTTCTATTGGCATTAACGACAGCGATTTGTTGGGGATCACTGCCGCTTGCTTTACAACGAGTATTAACTGTTTTGGATAGCTATACCATTGTTTGGTTACGCTTTTTAGTTGCTATGTTAGGTCTTGTCGTTATTTTAGTAATGACAGGGAAATTACCTAATTTAAGAATTGCATTTAATCGTCGCTTTCGTTGGATAACATTAATTGGATGCATAGGATTAGCGGCTAACTTTATCCTTTTCAATACTTCATTAGAGTATATTAATCCATCTGTTTCGCAGGTATTAGGGCAAGTATCGCCATTTTTTATGATGTTGGCTGGGGTTATTATTTTTAAAGAAAAACTCAGTTGGAATCAAAAGTTGGGTGCAGCATTATTATTTATTGGTCTCTTAACTTTTTTTAATGAGCGTCTAGTTGAGTTGTTTACGAGTTTAACGACTTATACCAAAGGTGTTTTAATTTGTGTGTCTGCGGCAATTATTTGGGTATCTTATGCAATTGCTCAAAAATTATTATTACGACGTTTTAATTCACAGCAAATTTTGCTGATTTTTTATGTCGGTGCAGCATTAATTTTTACACCATTTAGCCATCCATCAAGTTTATCAGGGCTAACATGGCCTATTGCACTTTGTTTAGTATATTGTTGTTTAAATACATTAGTCGCTTATGGAGCTTATGCAGAGGCATTAAATCGTTGGGAAGTGGCAAAAGTAAGCTCAATTATTACCTTAACACCGTTATTTACTATCTTGTTTGTGGAAATCTTTCATAGTGTTTTTCCCGATATTGTTGCCGCATCTAATTTGAATTTTTTGGCATATGTTGGTGCATTTATTGTAGTATTAGGCGCATTGTGTTCAGCGGCAGGGCATAAATTAATTAAGACACGTCGGTTTGACGTCATAGGAGATAAATAAAAATGAAATTTATTGATGAAGCATTAATTAGAGTAGAAGCTGGCGATGGCGGTAATGGCTGCGTGAGCTTTCGACGTGAAAAATATATCCCTAAAGGTGGCCCAGATGGCGGTGATGGCGGTGATGGTGGCGATGTTTATTTAATTGCTGATGAAAATCTTAATACGCTCGTGGATTATCGCTTTGAAAAACGTTTTGCTGCAGGACGAGGTGAAAATGGCAGAAGTTCAAATTGTACTGGGCATCGTGGTAATGATATTACCTTAAGAGTACCAGTAGGAACACGTGCAGTTGATAATGATACTCGAGAAGTGATTGGTGATTTAACTGAGCACAATATGAAATTATTGGTGGCAAAAGGGGGATATCACGGTTTAGGAAATACACGTTTTAAATCTTCTGTAAATCGAGCACCACGTCAAAAAACCAATGGTACACCAGGTGAAAAACGTGATTTACAACTGGAATTAATGCTACTTGCTGATGTGGGAATGTTAGGTTTACCTAATGCAGGGAAGTCAACGTTTATTCGTGCTGTTTCTGCTGCGAAGCCGAAAGTTGCTGATTACCCATTTACCACATTAGTACCGAGCCTTGGTGTAGTAAAAGTGGATGATAATCGTAGTTTTGTGGTTGCAGATATTCCAGGATTAATCGAGGGAGCCTCTGAAGGTGCTGGGTTGGGTACGCGTTTCTTAAAACATTTAGAACGTTGTCGAGTTTTAATTCACCTTGTGGATCTATTGCCGATTGATGAGAGTGATCCCGCAGATAATATTGCCATTATTGAAACAGAATTATTCCAATATAGTGAAAAATTAGCAGAAAAACCTCGTTGGTTGGTATTTAATAAGATTGATACGATGGATGGTGAAGAAGCACAACAGCGAGCAGCGGAAATCGTTGAGCGTATTGGTTGGGATGAAGATTATTATCTTATTTCTGCGGCAACAGGACGTAATGTACCAACTCTTGTGCGAGATGTGATGGACTTTATTGAAGCAAATCCTCGTGAAAAAGCGGTAACACCAGAAAATGAAGAAGTGAAGTTCAAATGGGAAGATTATCATCAGCAACAGTTATCTGATGTACAAATTGAAGAGGATGATGACGATTGGGATGATTGGTCAGAAGAGGATGAAGAAGGGGTTGAGATTATTTATAAACCTTGATCCATATAGACTAAACAAAGATATGAAAAGGAGAAATAAATGTATAAGTTTGGGTTAAGTTGCCTTAAATTTAAGCGTAGAGGAGGAGTAGAAAGCTACGTCCTTTCTTTAGTCAATGGATTCAATCAGCAAAATATTGATTTTAATATTTATTGTGATATTGTTATTTGTGGTGGAAATCATAAAGGCTTCATTAAAGCAACTAATAAAAAGAAAAAATTTTATGATAATTTAAAAATAGCTCAAGAACAAAAAACATATAATTCATCTAAAGCGATTATTGCTCATTCTGAATTAATGAAGAATGAGCTTATTGAGTTGTATCAAGTACCTGAGGATAAAATCAAGGTCATATATCCACCTATTGATAGTGAGGCATTTTATATAAGAGATGATAATGAAAGACTGAAATTAAGGGAAAAATATAATTTTTCTAAGGAAAAAATCTATTTCTTATTTCCATCAACAGGGCACAAGAGGAAAGGCTTTGAATTGTTAGCAGAATATTTTAATAAGAGTAATTTGCCAATAGAGTTAGTTGTAGTAGGAAGTGAAATAGATAAAAAATATGAAAAGTATAAGAATATTCGTGAATTAGGTTTTTCTAATACGATGAGTGAGTTGTATAGTTGTGTTGATTTCACAATTATGGCATCAATATACGAACCATTTGGTTTAGTAGCGGTAGAGTCTATTTTATGTGGTACTCCCGTAGTCATGTCTGACAATATGGCTTGTACAGAAGTGTTTAATCATCAAAGTGGAATTACCTTTGATCGTTCAAGACAAGATTCTCTTGATATTGCAATAAAGCAAGCAGTGAATCGTGTAAAAGTTGGACAAGGTAGAATAGATAATCCTCTGAATGCATTAGAATATGATCCCAGTTTATCTAAGCATATAGAGGATATTATTACGGTTGTAGATCAAATAAAAAGTGTTAGATAAAGGCTTATAGTTATTCTTCTTTAATTATTTTCTGGCTTGTAATGCAACGTTCAATTTACCCTGAGCCTGTTGTAATAACTGTTCTGCCTCAGTGCGTTGTAAATGGCCTAAAATCATCATAATTGCTAATTTGGCTTGATTATCGGCTAGTTGTAGATAATGGGTGGCAGTTTGTTGATCGCATTCTGTGGCTTGCATCACAATTTTGACTGCACGATGGCGAAGTTTTTCATTTGTCGCTTGTACATCAACCATAAGATTTTGATAGCATTTTCCCATTTGTACCAAACTGGCAGTTGAGAGCATATTTAGCACCATTTTTTGTGCAGTACCTGCTTTTAAACGTGATGAACCTGTCAAAATTTCTGCACCAACAACTGGTGTAATGGCAATGTCGGCAAGCTTTGCCATTTCTGAATTTGGGTTACAACTAATTGCAACAGTAGTTGCACCGAGTTGTTTTGCATAGGCAAGTCCACCTAAGACATATGGCGTTCTGCCACTAACAGCTAAGCCTACGACCACATCTTTAGCAGAGAGTGCGAGTTGCTGTAAATCAAATTGTCCTGCTTGTGTATTATCTTCGGCATTTTCAACCGCTTGGCGAATAGCTTTATCACCACCAGCAATAATACCAATCACTTGATTTGGGCTAACACCGAATGTAGGCGGACATTCAGACGCATCTAATACTCCAAGTCGTCCGCTCGTCCCTGCCCCCTGATAGATTAAGCGTCCACCTTGTTGAAAAGCCTCAACAATGCAGTCAATGGCTTGTGCAATAATGGGAAGTTGGCTTTTGATTGCGATTGCCACCTGTTGATCTTCTTGATTCATCAGTTCAACAATTTCAAGAGAAGAGAGTTGATCTAATTGTGAGGAATTTGGATTGCGTTGTTCAGAGGTTAGTTGATCTAATGTTTGAGTAAGTGAAGACATTGGTTAATCCTAATGGTTAAAATGTATCAGCTAAATGAATAGCACCTAAGATTGCAGCTCGAGAAGCGCCTGTTACTTCAGGAACATTTCCTGGTTGATGCTGCATAGTTTGATAAGCTAACCAAGCAAAAGCAGCCGCTTCGACAAAATCACTATCAATATCTTTATCGTCTGTTGTGCAGACTTGCCATTGTGGTAGTAATGCTTGTAACCGTTGCATGATGAGTGGATTTCTTGCTCCACCGCCACAAACTAATAATTGAGCAGGTACATGAGTTTCGGGAATAGGAAGTTGTTGCACAATGGATTGTACGGTTAACTCAAGTAATGTTGCTTGTACATCAACGGCTGGTATATCTGGGAAGTGTGATAATTGCTGTTGCAACCAAGAGAGATTAAATAATTCTCGTCCTGTACTTTTCGGTGGACGTTGTTGGAAATAGTGTTCACGTAAACAGTGATCTAATAAGGCTTGATGTACCGTTCCTTGGCTTGCCCAGATACCATTTTCATCAAAGCGTTTACCTTGATGAAGTTGGATCCAATTATCTAATAATGTATTACCCGGTCCAGTATCATAACCCGTTACCGAACCATTAGGTGGTAGAAGAGTAATATTACTAATGCCACCAATATTTAATACAACGGTGAAGCAAGCGGAATGAGCAAAAATAGCTTGATGAAATGCAGGAACTAAAGGTGCACCTTGTCCGCCATACGCCATATCTTTACGGCGAAAATCAGTAATGGTTGTTATACCTGTTTTCGCAGCAAGTAGATTGCCATCAACTAGCTGCATAGTAAAAGGAAACTCACATTGTGGTGCGTGCCAAACCGTTTGTCCATGGCAACCAATAGCGGTAATTTGCTGTGGCGATAAGTTAGTTTGAGTGAGTAATTTATTCACTTCTTCGATATAACATAACGATAAGCGATGTTCGACTTCACCTAGCTGTTGTAGGGTGGTGTTACCTTGCATTAATTGGGTGAGATCTTGACGTAATGATTCTGGCATAGGTGAAAATTGACTGGCAAGCATTTGTGGTTGTGCAGTAGCAAAATCAACTAATGCAATATCAATACCATCTAAACTTGTGCCTGACATAATGCCGATATAAAGAGATGAGGACATAAAGCAGCCTTTATCAAAGAATGTTATCAGGCAAATATTATAAACAATAATGTAAGTAGGAAAATAAGAAATATTGAATTAAAAGGATTGGTGGGCGATACCGGTCTCGAACCAGTGACCCCCTCCTTGTAAGGGAGGTGCTCTCCCAACTGAGCTAATCGCCCGAATAGCATATATTCGTGGTTATTAACAATAGTGGTGGGCGATACCGGTCTCGAACCAGTGACCCCCTCCTTGTAAGGGAGGTGCTCTCCCAACTGAGCTAATCGCCCACATTGTTAATATTGGGTGATGCCATAAGTGGTGGGCGATACCGGTCTCGAACCAGTGACCCCCTCCTTGTAAGGGAGGTGCTCTCCCAACTGAGCTAATCGCCCTTATGACAAACAAAATATGGTGGGCGATACCGGTCTCGAACCAGTGACCCCCTCCTTGTAAGGGAGGTGCTCTCCCAACTGAGCTAATCGCCCACATTTTGTGTTCGACGCATTATAATTATAATTTGTGATCAGTCAATCGCTTTTTATGGCTTTGGCTTTAATTGTTGTAAAAGTAAGCATAAATTTGAACTTTTTATTAAGAAATGCGCTAACTCGTAGTAGAATAACGCGGTTTTTTGACAATAAAGATGATTGATAGGCACAGCTAATGGAAATTAAAAGTTTATTTAATTTAGATCCAAATGTGAAAGTTCGTACTCGCTTTGCTCCAAGCCCAACAGGGTATTTACATGTAGGTGGAGCAAGAACCGCACTTTATTCGTGGTTATATGCAAAACATAACCAAGGCGAGTTTGTATTACGTATTGAAGATACTGATTTAGAACGTTCTACCCAAGAAGCAACAGATGCTATTTTAGATAGTATGGCGTGGTTAGGTTTATCTTGGGAACATGGTCCTTATTATCAAACCAAACGTTTTGATCGTTATAACCAAGTAATTGATCAAATGCTTGAACAAGGATTAGCGTATCGTTGTTACTGTAGTAAAGAACGTTTAGAGGCATTAAGAGAAGAACAAGAAAAAAATAAAGAAAAACCTCGTTATGACCGCCATTGTTTACATGATCATAGTCATGATCCAAGTGAGCCTCATGTGGTTCGTTTCAAAAACCCAACGGAAGGTTCAGTGATTTTTGATGATGCGGTGCGTGGTAAGATTGAAATTAGTAATAGTGAGTTAGATGATCTCATTATTCGCCGTACAGATGGTTCACCAACATACAACTTCTGTGTTGTTGTCGATGACTGGGATATGGGAATTACCCATGTAATTCGTGGTGAAGACCATATCAATAATACCCCTAGACAAATTAATATCTTAAAAGCGTTAAATGCACCAATTCCACAATATGCACACGTCTCCATGATTCTTGGTGATGATGGACAAAAATTATCAAAACGCCACGGTGCAGTGAGTGTAATGCAGTATCGTGATGAGGGTTTCCTACCAGAAGCATTATTGAATTATTTAGTGCGTTTAGGTTGGGGACACGGCGATCAAGAAGTCTTTTCAATCGATGAGATGGTGGAATATTTTGATATTCATCAGGTGAGTCGTTCAGCCAGTGCATTTAATACCGATAAACTATTATGGTTGAACCATCATTACATTCGTGAATTACCAGCCGAAAAAGTGGCTAGTTATTTAGCTTGGCATATGCAAGATCAGCAGATCAATACAGAAAATGGTCCAGCACTAACTGAAATTGTGAAAGCGTTAGGCGAACGTTGTAAAACATTAAAAGAAATGGCAGCAGCAAGCCGTTATTTCTATGAAGATTTTGCTGAATTTGATGAAGCTGCGGCGAAAAAGCATCTGAAATCGGCTGCGATTGCACCATTAACAGAAGTGTTATCTCAATTAGAACAATTAGAAAATTGGCAGGCACATGACTTACACCAAGTTATTGAAGAAACTGCAGCGAAGTTAGAAATTGGGATGGGTAAAGTGGGAATGCCATTACGTGTCGCTGTGACTGGTGCAGGTCAATCACCATCATTAGATATTACGATGGAATTGATTGGCAGAACACGTTGTTTAGCTCGTATCCAACAAGCTATTGAGTTCATTAAAAATAAAGCAGAAGCAGTATAATCTGTTTGCTTTTTAGTCAAAAAGGGAATGCCTATCCCTTTTTGACTAAATTACATTGACATCAAGAAAGACGCCAATTAATATTAGCAACGTCCATTTTAGTGGGGATATAGCTCAGTTGGGAGAGCGTTTGAATGGCATTCAAAAGGTCGTCGGTTCGATCCCGATTATCTCCACCATCTTTAATTCCTTTCATTTAATCTGTTTTTATTCAAAAAATAATTTAATCATTGATCCCTAGCATTGATAACACTTTTGCTTTATTCTTGCAGTTCTATTTTTGGTCCGTCTATTTAGTATAGCGGTGAGATGATTTTGTCTAAATAAGGAGCCTTAAGTCAGTGGAAAAAACTGTCCTCAATCCTGAGCTTCAAGCTGTTTCTAGTAATGCGGATACTATTCGTGAAGCCTGCAATATCAATTATTGGGGTATGAATTATTACAATGTGGATGAGAATGGTGAAATTTATGTTTGCCCTAATCCTGAAAAACCAACCAGTAGAGTATCTTTGGCTAAACTAGCCGAACAGATGCAACAACAAGGTGCTCGACTACCTACATTATTTTGTTTTCCTCAAATTATTCAACATCGTTTACGTTCCATTAATGCGGCGTTTGCACAAGCACGGCAAGAATTTGGCTATGAAGGAAACTATTTTTTGGTTTATCCAATTAAAGTAAATCAATATCGTCGAATTATTGAATCTTTAATTACTTCGGGGCAACCATTGGGATTAGAGGCAGGATCAAAAGCTGAGTTAATGGCAGTACTTGCTCACGCTGGACAGACCAAAACAGTGATTGTATGTAATGGTTATAAAGATCGCGAGTATATTCGTTTTGCTTTGATGGGTGAAAAACTCGGACATAAAGTTTATCTTGTGATTGAAAAAATTTCTGAAATCTTTTTAGTTTTAGAAGAAGCCCAAAAATTAAAAGTGCGTCCGCGTTTAGGGGTGCGAGCGAGATTAGCCTCACAAGGTTCAGGTAAGTGGCAATCGTCTGGTGGTGAAAAATCGAAATTTGGTTTGTCAGCATCTCAGGTTTTAGAGTTAGTTAACCTATTAAAAGAACAAGACAGTTTAGATTGTTTGCAACTTTTACATTTCCATTTGGGATCGCAATTAGGCAATATTCGTGATGTTGCTACAGGTGTGCGTGAAAGTGCCCGTTTCTATGTAGAATTACACCGTTTAGGTGTCAATATTCAATGTTTTGATGTTGGTGGTGGTTTAGGGGTTGATTATGATGGTAATCGCACTGAATCGGATTGTTCCGTAAATTATGGTTTGCGTGAATATGCCGAAACAGTGGTGTGGGGGATTGGTCAGGCTTGTCGTGAATATAATCTGCCACATCCAACGATTATTACTGAATCAGGTCGAGCAGTTACCGCTCATCATGCAGTATTAGTATCAAATGTCATAGGAGTAGAACGTTATTTACCTTCAACATTACCTGCACCAAAAGAGAGCGATCCGCGTGTATTACATAGTATGTGGGAAACGTGGACAGATATTTTATCATCAAGAGAAAAACGTTCTTTACGCAGTTGGATTCATGAAAGCCAATTCGATCTTTCTGATGTACATAATCAATATAATGTTGGTTTAATCAATTTAGAACAACGAGCTTGGGCAGAACAATTATATTTGAATATTTGCCATGAAGTGGGTGAGTTATTCAGTGAACGCCATCGTTCGCATCGTACGATTATTGATGAGTTACAAGAGCGTTTTGCAGATAAGTTATATGTTAATTTCTCGTTATTCCAATCTTTACCAGATGCATGGGGAATTGATCAGCTATTCCCTGTTTGCCCATTAACGCAACTTAATGAGCCTGTTAGTCGTCGAGCTGTACTATTGGATATTACTTGTGATTCAGATGGGACGATTGATCACTATATAGATGGTGATGGAATCACAACTACAATGCCAATGCCAAATTATGCAGTGGATAACCCACCATTAGTTGGGTTCTTTATGGTGGGAGCCTATCAAGAAATTTTAGGAAATATGCATAATCTTTTTGGTGATACGACAACTATCGATATTGTTTTAGATGATAAAGGCGAAGTGGTCGTTTTAGCACACGATGCAGGTAATACGGTGGCGGATATGTTGCATTATGTGTATTTAGATCCTAAACAATTAATTGCACGTTATCGTGAACAGATAGAACATTCAACGTTACCAGCCTCTGAAGCATTGCAATTTTTAAAAGAGTTAGAAGATGGTTTGAATGGTTACACTTATTTGGAAGAAGAGTAGGGCATAAATATGTTTAACACACTTGGTCATAAAGAAGATATTTCATTGGTATCCAATAATTTTGGCTTTTTACGTTTACCATTAAATTTTATGCCACAAACCAGTGATGCAGATTGGGTCATTACAGGTGTACCTTTTGATGCGTCAGTATCGGGGCGTTCTGGTACTCGATTTGGGGCAGAAGCAATTCGTAGAGCATCAGTGAATTTAGCTTGGGAACATTGTCGTTTTCCGTGGAATTTTGATGTGCGAGAAAGGTTAAATATTGTTGATTGTGGTGATCTCGTTTATTCCTATGGTGATAATCAAGATTTTGTTGAACAATTAGAAGCACATACAATGTCATTGTTGCAAGCAGGAAAACGTTGTTTAACCTTAGGCGGTGATCATTTTATTACGTTACCGCTATTACGCGCATATGCAAAACATTTTGGTAAATTGGCCTTGATTCATTTTGATGCACATACAGATACTTATGAAAATGGTAGTTGTTATGATCACGGTACAATGTTTTACCATGCACCGAAAGAAGGGTTGATAGATCCAAAACATTCGGTACAAATTGGTATTCGGACAGAATATGATCGCCATTTAGATTTCACTGTATTGGATGCACCGTTAGTCAATGATTTAAGTGTTGCTGAAGTGGTAGCAACAATCAAGCAGACAGTGGGAACAGACTTACCAGTTTATTTAACGTTTGATATTGATTGCCTAGATCCTGCATTTGCACCAGGAACAGGAACACCAGTATGTGGTGGTTTGAGTACAGATAAAGCACTAAAGATTTTGCGTGGTCTTGCTGATGTGAATATTGTTGGTATGGACGTTGTTGAAGTTTCTCCCGCATACGATAAGGCGGATATTACTGCATTAGCAGGTGCAACAATTGCATTAGAAATGTTGTATTTGCAGGGGAGTAAGCTGAAATAGTATTTATTTGATAAAAAATAGAGGCAAATAGCCTCTATTTTTATCAATAAGGAAGAAAGATAATGAAAAAACAAAAAATTGTATTAGCCACAGGAAATCAAGGTAAAGTCAATGAAATGGCAAATGTGTTGGCAGATTTTGGTTTTGAGGTCATCGCACAAACTGAGCTTGGGATAGAAAGTCCAGAGGAGACAGGATTAACTTTTGTGGAGAATGCGCTGCTTAAAGCTCGTCATGCAGCAAAATTGAGTGGTTTACCTGCGATTGCAGATGATTCTGGATTAGCGGTAGATTGGCTAAATGGAGCACCTGGTTTATATTCGGCACGCTATGCAGGTGAAAATGCAACGGATGCTGAAAATCGAGCAAAATTGTTAGCAGAATTACAGGGAGTATCCATAGAAAAACGTACAGCAAAATTTGTTAGTTGTATTGTGTTATTACGCTCAGAAAACGATCCTGTTCCGATTATTGCAGAAGGAGAGTGTAGAGGGACAATTAGTGAACAGGAAATCGGTGAGAATGGATTTGGCTACGATTCACTCTTCTTTTATCCTGAAAAACAGTTAACTTTTGCACAATTAACCAAAGCTGAAAAACAACAAGTATCACATCGGGCGCAAGCATTGAAAATATTACAACAAAAATTAAGATGATCGTGTTACCTCCTTTAAGCCTTTATATTCATATTCCTTGGTGTGTGCAGAAATGCCCATACTGTGATTTTAATTCTCATGCCCAGAAAGGCGAAATTCCTGAACAAGCCTATCTACAACATTTGTTGATGGATTTAGAGCAACAGTTACCTTATGTACAAGGACGAGAGTTACATACCATTTTTATTGGTGGTGGAACGCCGAGTTTATTTAGTGCAGAGAGTATCGCTTATTTATTACATCAAATTGAATTACGCATTCCTTATCGTGAGCAGATTGAAATTACCTTGGAAGCCAATCCAGGTACAGCCGAAGCACAACGTTTTCTAGGTTATCGGCAAGCTGGCGTGACGCGTCTTTCAATGGGCGTGCAGAGTTTTCATAATCACCAATTACAATTATTAGGGCGGATCCATAATAGTGATGAAGCAAAACGTGCGGTGATGTTTGCACAACAAGCAGGATTTGAGCAGTTTAATTTAGATTTAATGCACGGCTTACCTAATCAAACGTTAGACAATGCGTTATCTGATTTACAACAAGCGATAGATCTCAATCCCCCACATCTCTCTTGGTATCAATTAACGATTGAGCCAAATACATTATTTGCGAGTAAACCACCAAAACTACCAGATGATGATTTGTTATGGGAGATTTTTGCAGAAGGACATAAAAAATTAACCGCTGCAGGTTATCAACAATATGAAACCTCTGCTTATGCAAAAGTTGGGTTTCAGTGTGAACATAATTTAAATTATTGGCGGTTTGGGGATTATTTGGCGATTGGTTGTGGTGCACATGGTAAGGTAACTTTCCCTGAAGGAAAAATTTTGCGTTATTCACAAACTAAACACCCACAAGGTTATTTACAAGGGAACTATCGTTATCAACAACATGAGGTAGCCGATGAAGATCGTCCATTTGAATTTTTTATGAATCGTTTCCGTTTATTAGAACCTGTACCAAAACAAGATTTCACACAGTTTACAGGTTTATCATTAATGGCGATTGAAAAGCAAATAGACGAAGCGAAAAAACAAGATTATATTGTAGAACATCAGGAATGTTGGCAAATTACAGAACATGGCAAATTATTTTTGAATGATTTGTTGACACTTTTTTTATCTGAATAATAGAAAGGATATAGGCATGGATCAATTAACAATGAAAAAAATGGCAGCGAATGCAGCACTACAATATGTACAAGCAGATTCGATTGTTGGCGTAGGGAGTGGTTCAACCGTCAATTGTTTTATTGAAGCATTAGGTACAATTAAACATAAAATCAAAGGTGCAGTTGCTGCGTCAAAAAATTCTGAAGCGTTGTTACGTCAACAGGGTATTGAAGTATTTAGTGCAAATGATGTATCTGGGTTAGATATCTATGTTGATGGGGCAGATGAAATTACTCCGCACAAAATGATGATTAAAGGTGGTGGTGCGGCGTTGACCAGAGAAAAAATTGTTGCAGCATTGGCAAAAACATTTATTTGTATTGTTGATCGTTCAAAACAAGTTGATGTCTTAGGTTCGACTTTCCCATTGCCAGTAGAGGTCATTCCAATGGCTCGTTCTCAAGTAGCTCGCAAATTAGTCGCATTAGGTGGTTCACCAGAATATCGTGAAGGCGTAGTAACGGATAATGGCAACATTATTTTAGATGTGCATAATTTCAAAATTATTAATCCTGTCGAAATGGAAAAAGAATTAAATAATGTGGCTGGTGTGGTGACAAATGGTATTTTTGCATTACGTCCAGCAAATATTGTGATTGTTGGTACACCTGATGGCGCACAGATTATCAAATAAACTATCATTTTAATAACAAAGGAAAATGCAAACATGACAGCAAAAGTATCTTTAGATAAAGCAAAGATTAAATTTTTATTATTAGAAGGTGTGCATAATAGTGCATTAGAAGTTTTGCACAATGCAGGATATTCAAATATTGAATATCATAAAAAAGCCTTAGATGAAGAAGAATTAATCGAAGCGATTAAGGATGCACATTTTATTGGAATCCGTTCTCGTACCCATCTTACAGAGAAAGTTTTACAACATGCCCAAAAATTGATTGCGATTGGTTGTTTTTGTATCGGTACAAACCAAGTAGATCTAGAAGCCGCTAAACAGCGTGGTATTCCTGTATTTAATGCACCTTTCTCAAATACTCGCTCAGTTGCGGAATTGGTTTTAGGTGAGATCTTATTATTAATGCGTAATGTACCGAAAGCGAATTTTGAGGTGCATCGTGGCTTATGGAATAAGTCTGCTGAAGGTTCAAATGAGGCAAGAGGTAAGATTTTAGGTATTGTCGGTTATGGCCATATCGGTTCTCAATTAAGTGTGATTGCTGAATCACTTGGTATGAAAGTGTATTTTTATGATATTGAGAATAAACTACCATTAGGTAATGCACAGCAAGTGAGAACATTAGAAGAATTATTAACCATGAGTGATGTAGTTTCGCTTCATGTCCCAGAAAATAACTCAACTAAGAATTTAATGAGTGCTGAGCGTATTGCTCAATTAAAACAAGGTGCGATTTTAATTAATGCAGCGCGTGGTACAGTAGTGGATATCGATGCGTTAGCGAAAGCCTTAGACGAAGGAAAAGTGCGTGGCGCGGCGATTGATGTATTCCCGAAAGAACCAGCATCTATCAATGAAGTATTTGAATCACCATTACGTCGTTTTGAAAATGTCATTTTGACACCACATATCGGTGGATCAACAGCGGAAGCACAAGAAAATATTGGTACAGAAGTGGCAAGTAAATTTGTGAAATACTCAGATAATGGTTCAACCGTAACTGCAGTCAACTTCCCAGAAGTATCTTTACCAAGCCATAGTTTAGCGAAAGCAAAACGCCTATTACATATTCACCAAAATCGCCCAGGTATCTTGAATAAGATCAACCAAATTTTTGTGGATAATGGGGTAAACATTGCTGCACAGTATTTACAAACAGATGAATCTATTGGTTATGTGGTGGTGGACGTAGAATCTGATAACACAGAAAGCCTACAACAAAAACTGAAACAAATTGATGGTACAATTAAAGCGCGCGTATTGTACTAATTACTGTTAAAGAGAAGTGCCTTAGTCAGATGTATTGGTGAGGCACTTTTTCTTTATCTATTATAGATCATTTCTTATTTGGAAACTTATTGTTGTCTAAAGCTATCTTAATTTCCTATTTATTGATTGCTACAATCCTCTGCACAAAAAGTTAATAGAAGGATTGCCACTATTGTTATATATCAGAAAATCCGCAGAACGAGGCCATGCGAATCATGGCTGGTTGGATTCCTATCATACCTTTTCATTTGCAGGTTATTATGATCCACGTTTTATGGGGTTCTCGCATTTGCGTGTGATCAATGAAGATCGGATTATGCCTAGCAAAGGCTTTGGAACGCATCCTCATCGTAATATGGAAATTTTAACTTATGTACTTGAAGGCACAGTCGCTCATAAAGATAGTATGGGGAATATAGAAGAATTGAAAGCGGGAGAGTGTCAGATTATGTCAGCTGGCAGTGGCATTACACACTCAGAGTTTAATCCTAGCGAAACGGAGATGTTGCATCTCTATCAAATTTGGATTGAACCGAATGAGATGAATATTACACCTCGTTATGCACAAAAAGCATTTGCGGAAGTAGAGGGAGCTACCTTGATTCTTTCTCCTACAGCAGAAGCAAATTCTTTTAAAGTGTATCAAGATATGAAGTTATGGCGTTATCAATTTAAACAAACCCAGCAGACGAGTATTCCACTTGAGGAAAAAAGACATTACTGGTTACAAATGATCAAAGGTTCTGCCAAAATTAATGAGCAATATGTACAAGCTGGCGATGCGATTGCAGTAACTAACGAGTTAGCATTGAAGATAAAAATTGATAATCATGTTGAATTTCTACTATTTGATTTAGTGTAATGCTTGATAGCTAGAAAAGCTGCAATAAATTATTAAAAAGTACTTGCTATTTTATTAATGTTATATAAAATACACGAGCTTTTTTAAGCCATTTGATGTAATCATTTATCAAATGATGACAACGTTGGTTTTATTAATAAGTTGTCATAAGAAAATGTTTCCGATTTGGAAACTAAAATAGGTTAGTCGCACTTCTTTCCATTAACTATTGGAATTTGAGGTGTGAATTTTTTTATTAATCATTTTTTGAATGGAGCTCTGGTCTCATGCAGAACCAAAGAATCCGTATCCGCTTAAAAGCATTTGATCATCGTTTAATTGATCAATCTACAGCGGAAATCGTAGAAACGGCAAAACGTACAGGTGCTCAAGTTCGTGGTCCAATTCCACTACCAACCCGTAAAGAACGTTTCACAGTATTGATTTCTCCACACGTAAACAAAGATGCGCGTGATCAATATGAAATCCGTACTCACAAACGTTTGGTTGATATCGTTGAGCCTACTGAAAAAACTGTTGACGCTTTAATGCGTTTAGATCTGGCTGCCGGTGTTGATGTGCAGATCAGCCTAGGTTAATTTAAGAGGTTATTACAATGATTGGTTTAATCGGTCGTAAAGTTGGTATGACTCGTATCTTCAATGAAGATGGTGTGTCTATTCCAGTTACCGTAATCGAAATCGAAGCCAACCGCGTTACTCAAGTGAAAACCCTTGAAACAGATGGCTACTGTGCAGTTCAAGTTACAACTGGCTCAAAAAAAGCGAGTCGTGTAACTAAACCTGAAGCAGGTCATTTTGTTAAAGCAGGTGTTGAAGCTGGTCGCGGTTTATGGGAATTCCGTGTGGCTGAAGGTGAAGAATTCACTTTAGGTCAAGAAATTAATGTTGATATCTTCGCAGACGTGAAGAAAGTTGATGTTACTGGTACTTCAAAAGGTAAAGGCTTTGCAGGTACTGTAAAACGTTGGAACTTCCGTACTCAAGATGCTACACATGGTAACTCTTTGTCTCACCGTGTTCCTGGTTCTATTGGTCAAAACCAAACACCAGGTCGTGTGTTCAAAGGTAAAAAAATGTCTGGTCACTTAGGGAATGAACGTGTAACTGTTCAATCTTTAGAAGTGGTTCGTGTTGATGCTGAACGTAAATTACTATTAGTTAAAGGTGCTGTCCCAGGCGCAACTGGTGGTGATTTAATCGTTAAACCAGCAGTGAAAGCATAAGTCTAGGAGATAGGAATGGAATTAGTAACTAAAGATGCACAAAGTGCATTAACTGTTTCTGAAACTACCTTCGGACGTGAGTTTAACGAAGCGTTGGTTCACCAAGTTGTTGTTGCTTATGCAGCAGGTGCTCGCCAAGGTTCTCGTGCACAAAAAACTCGTGCTGAAGTGTCTGGTTCAGGTAAAAAACCATGGCGTCAAAAAGGTACAGGTCGCGCTCGTTCAGGTGACATCAAGAGCCCAATTTGGCGTTCTGGTGGCGTGACTTTCGCGGCTAAACCACAAGATCACAGCCAAAAAGTGAACAAAAAAATGTATCGTGGTGCAATCAAGAGCATTCTTTCTGAATTAGTTCGTCAAGATCGTCTCGTTGTTGTTGAGAAGTTCGAAGTTGAAGCACCTAAGACAAAAGTTTTAGTTCAAAAATTAAAACAAATGGCACTTGATGATGTTCTTATCATCACTGCAAATGTAGATGAAAATCTATATTTAGCAGCACGTAATTTATATAAAGTAGATGTACGTGATGTTCAAGGTATCGATCCAGTTAGCTTAATTGCTTTTGATAAAGTAGTTATGACTGTGGACGCAGTGAAGCAAGTTGAGGAGATGTTAGCATGAGTCAAGAACGTTTGCTAAAAGTGCTTAAAGCACCACATATCTCTGAGAAAGCAACAAATAATACTGAGAAGTCAAACACTATCGTTTTCAAAGTTGCATTAGATGCAAACAAAGCAGAGATTGCACAAGCAGTATCTGAATTATTTGAAGTGAAAGTGGATTCTGTTCGTACTGTGGTTGTTAAAGGTAAAACTAAACGTCATGGTGCAAGAATGGGACGTCGCAGTGACTGGAAAAAAGCTTATGTAACACTTGCTGAAGGTCAAACTTTAGACCTTGCAGAAAGTGCAGAGTAATCAGAGGAGATAATCAATGGCTATCGTTAAATGTAAGCCGACCTCCGCTGGTCGTCGTCACGTTGTAAAAGTTGTCAATCCTGAATTATATAAGGGTAAACCTTATGCGCCACTTTTAGATACAAAAGCTAAAACTGGTGGTCGTAACAATTTAGGTCGTATTACTACTCGCCATATCGGTGGTGGTCATAAACAACATTACCGTTTAGTAGATTTCAAACGTAACAAGTTAGATATCCCAGCGGTTGTAGAGCGTTTAGAATATGATCCAAATCGTTCTGCGAATATTGCATTAGTATTATATAAAGACGGTGAACGTCGTTATATTTTGGCACCAAAAGGATTGTCTGTTGGAGATCAAATCCAAGCTGGTGTAAATGCACCAATCAAAGTTGGTAATTCATTACCAATGCGTAGTATTCCAGTTGGTACAACTGTACACAATGTGGAATTAAAACCAGGTAAAGGCGGTCAAATTGCACGTTCTGCGGGCGCATATGTACAAATCATTGCTCGTGAAGGAAACTATGTAACTTTACGTCTTCGTTCTGGTGAAATGCGTAAAGTGTTAGCTGAGTGCCACGCAACTGTAGGTGAAGTTGGTAACTCTGAACATATGTTACGCGTATTAGGTAAAGCTGGTGCTAGCCGTTGGAGAGGTATTCGTCCAACCGTTCGTGGTACCGCAATGAACCCAGTAGATCACCCACACGGTGGTGGTGAGGGTCGTAACTTTGGTAAACACCCTGTTACTCCATGGGGCGTTCAAACTAAAGGTAAGAAAACTCGCCATAACAAACGTACTGATAAATATATCGTACGCCGTCGTGGTAAATAATTTTAATTAAATAAAGAGGATAAGCCATGCCACGTTCTCTCAAGAAGGGTCCTTTCCTTGACCTACACTTGTTGAAGAAGGTAGAGAAAGCGGTGGAAAGCGGGGATAAAAAGCCAATTAAAACTTGGTCCCGTCGTTCAATGATCATTCCTAGTATGATCGGATTGACCATCGCAGTCCATAATGGTCGTCAGCACGTTCCTGTTTATGTTACTGATGAAATGATTGGTCATAAATTAGGTGAGTTTGCACCGACTCGTACTTACCGCGGTCATGCCGCAGATAAGAAAGCTAAGAAGTAAGGGGTAGATGATGGAAACTATTGCAAAACATCGTTTCGCACGCACCTCAGCACAAAAAGCTCGCTTAGTTGCGGATTTAATTCGCGGTAAAAAAGTAGCACAAGCATTAGAAATTCTTACTTACACTAACAAAAAAGCAGCAGCGTTAGTGAAGAAAGTGCTTGAATCAGCTATCGCTAATGCGGAGCATAATGATGGTGCAGATATCGATGATCTTAAAGTCGCGAAAATCTTCGTAGATGAAGGCCCAAGCATGAAGCGTGTTATGCCACGTGCAAAAGGTCGCGCAGATCGTATTTTAAAACGTACTAGCCACATCACTGTGGTTGTGTCAGATCGTTAATCAGTAGGAGAATAGCAATGGGTCAAAAAGTTCATCCACATGGTATTCGCCTAGGTATTGTTAAACCTTGGTCATCTACTTGGTATGCGAATACACAAGATTTCGCCGCTAACTTAGACGGCGACTTTAAAGTACGTCAATTCTTAAACAAAGAATTAGCGAATGCTTCTGTTTCACGTATCACGATTGAACGTCCAGCAAAAAGTATTCGTGTAACCATTCATACAGCTCGCCCTGGTATCGTTATCGGTAAAAAAGGTGAGGATGTTGAAAAATTACGTAACGCAGTTGCAGCTATCGCAGGTGTTCCGGCGCAAATTAACATTGCGGAAGTGAAAAAACCTGAATTAGATGCAAAATTAGTTGCAGAGAGCATTGCCTCTCAATTAGAACGTCGTGTAATGTTCCGCCGTGCAATGAAACGTGCAGTTCAAAATGCAATGCGTTTAGGTGCAAAAGGTATCAAAGTTGAAGTAAGCGGTCGTTTAGGCGGTGCAGAAATTGCTCGTTCTGAATGGTATCGTGAAGGTCGTGTACCATTGCATACTTTACGTGCGGATATCGATTACAATACTGCTGAAGCTAATACTACTTATGGCGTCATTGGCGTTAAAGTATGGATCTTCAAAGGTGAGATTCTTGGTGGAATGGCTGCAGTTATGCAATCAGAACAACAACAACCTGCGGATAAGCCTAAAAAAGCTCCGCGTAAAGGTCGTAAGTAAGGAGATTCGCTAAATGTTGCAACCAAAACGTACTAAATTCCGTAAAGTCCACAAAGGTCGTAACCGTGGTATTGCGGCAGGTACTGATGTAAGTTTCGGTACCTTCGGTTTAAAAGCAATTGGTCGTGGTCGTTTAACAGCTCGTCAAATCGAAGCGGCTCGTCGTGCGATGACTCGTGCAGTTAAACGTCAAGGTAAAATCTGGATTCGTGTATTCCCAGATAAACCAATTACTGAAAAACCATTAGAAGTCCGTATGGGTAAAGGTAAAGGTAACGTTGAGTACTGGGTAGCCTTAATCCAACCGGGTAAAGTTCTATATGAAATGGATGGTGTGTCTGAAGATATCGCAAGAGAAGCGTTTGCATTAGCAGCAGCTAAATTGCCTATTAAGACCACTTTCGTAACTAAGACGGTGATGTAATGAAAGCTCAAGAACTACGTACAAAAAGTGTTGAAGAGCTGAATGCTGAATTGGTTAACTTGTTAGGTGAGCAATTCAAGTTGCGTATGCAAGCAGCCACCGGTCAGCTTCAACAAACTCATCAGTTAAAACAAGTGCGTCGTCAAATTGCAGTTGTTAAGACTATTCTAACTGAGAAGGCGGGTGAGTAATGACTGATAAAATTCGTACAGTACAAGGTAAAGTAATTAGCGATAAGATGGATAAATCATTCACCATCGCTATTGAACGTATGGTTAAACACCCAATCTATGGTAAGTTTATCCGTCGTACAACAAAATTACATGTACATGATGAAAACAACGAAGCAAAAGTTGGTGATACTGTAGAGATTCGTGAATGTCGTCCTATCTCTAAAACAAAATCATGGACTTTAGTTCGTGTTGTTGAGAAAGCAGTAATCTAATTTATTGTTTCTTTTAGTCAAATAAAAGCCAGTAGTAGCAATACTACTGGCTTTTTACTTTTATATTTCTGATGTATTTTTCTTTTAAAATAGAGTGTGTAGTGAGATTTATTAGGTTAATAATCCTAATAATTAGAATATGGTTTGTCATACTCTTATTTTCTGTAAAATCAAGTTGCTTTTTATCTATGCGTTATGCTAGAATCCGCACCCTATCCGCCTGTAGGGTGAGATAGAGGTAAATTTGTCCCGAAAGGGTTTTTTTAATTTTAGCGGAGTACTAACATGATCCAAGAACAGACTATGCTAGACGTTGCTGATAACTCAGGCGCTCGTAGCGTAATGTGTATCAAGGTTCTAGGTGGATCGCACCGTCGTTATGCTGCTGTTGGTGATATCATCAAAGTTACTGTGAAAGAAGCAATTCCTCGCGGTAAAGTGAAAAAAGGTGATGTACTTAAAGCAGTTGTTGTGCGCACCAAGAAGGGTGTTCGTCGCCCAGACGGGTCAGTTATTCGCTTCGATGGTAATGCTTGCGTTATTTTAAATAATAATAGTGAGCAACCAATCGGTACACGTATTTTCGGACCAGTAACTCGTGAACTTCGTTCAGAGAAGTTTATGAAGATTATTTCTTTGGCTCCAGAAGTACTGTAAGGAGAAGTGAGAAATGGCTACAAAAATCCGTCAAAATGATGAAGTGATTATGATCACTGGTAGCGTTGCCAAAGGTAAAGGCAAACGTGGAAAAGTAACAAAGGTATTACCTAACGGTAAAGTAATCGTTGAAGGTTTAAATTTAATTGCTAAACATGAGAAGCCAGTTCCTGCACTAGGAAAACAAGGTGGTATCGTGCGTAAAGAAGCGCCAATTGATGTTTCTAACGTAGCAATTTTCAATCCGTCAACTAATAAAGCTGACCGAGTAGGTTTCAGATTTGAAGATGGCAAAAAAGTTCGTTTCTTCAAATCTACTGGTGAAACAATTAAGTAAAACTGGAGTAATGCGATGGCGAAACTGCATGATTACTACAGAGATCAAGTAGTAAACGAATTAAAAACAAAATTCGGCTACAAATCTGTCATGCAAGTCCCACGAATCGAGAAGATAACCCTAAACATGGGTGTGGGTGAAGCATTGACCGACAAAAAATTGCTAGATAATGCAGTAGCAGATTTAGCAGCAATCAGCGGTCAAAAACCTTTAATCACTAAAGCTCGCAAATCTGTTGCAGGCTTTAAGATTCGTCAGGGATATCCGATCGGTTGTAAAGTAACCCTACGCGGTGAGCGTATGTGGGAGTTCTTTGAACGATTAATTTCTATTGCTGTTCCACGTATTCGTGACTTCCGTGGTTTAAATGCGAAGTCTTTCGATGGTCGTGGTAACTACAGCATGGGTGTGCGTGAACAAATCATCTTCCCTGAAATCGACTATGATAAAGTGGATCGTGTACGTGGTTTAGATATTACTATCACCACTACTGCGAAAACAGATGAAGAAGGTCAAGCACTACTTGCTGCCTTTAACTTCCCATTCCGTAAATAAGGCAGGTTCTAATGGCAAAACAATCAATGAAAGCACGTGATGTAAAACGTGTTGAGTTAGCTGAAAAATACTACGCAAAACGTCAAGAATTAAAAAGAATTATTTCTGATGTTAATTCTTCTGATGAAGACCGTTGGAATGCAGTGTTAAAGTTACAAACTTTACCACGTGATTCAAGCCCAAGTCGTCAACGTAATCGTTGCCGTCAAACTGGTCGTCCACACGGTGTATTGCGTAAATTTGGTTTAAGCCGTATTAAGGTTCGTGAAGCAGCAATGCGTGGAGAAATTCCAGGCCTTAGAAAAGCGAGTTGGTAATATACCACTTTATTTTGGAATCATGGGAGTAAAGACACATGAGCATGCAAGATCCAATAGCAGATATGTTGACCCGTATTCGTAACGGTCAAGCTGCGAATAAGGTTGCGATCAACATGCCTTCATCCAAGCTAAAAGTGGCAATTGCCAACGTTCTAGCTGCTGAAGGTTATATTGAGAGCTTTAAAATTATTGAAGGTGTAAAACCTGAATTGGAAATTACTTTAAAATATTTCCAAGGAAAACCAGTTGTAGAAACTATTCAACGTGTAAGCCGTCCTGGTCTTCGTATTTATAAACGTAAAGACGAATTACCAAAAGTATTAGGTGGTTTAGGTATTGCTGTTGTTTCTACATCTAAAGGTGTTATGACTGACCGTGCTGCACGTCAAGCAGGATTGGGCGGTGAAATCATTTGTTATGTAGCTTAATAGTGAGGTAGGAAAATGTCTCGTGTCGCAAAAGCACCTGTTAATATTCCTGCCGGTGTAGAGGTAAAACTCGACGGACAGCTATTAACAGTAAAAGGTAAAACTGGCGAGTTAACTCGCAATATTCATAAAGCAGTTGAAGTTACAATTGATAACAACGCATTACATTTCGCTCCACGTTTAGAAATGGCTGGTGCGGATGCACAAGCTGGTACAGCACGTGCGTTAGTAAATGCAATGGTTATTGGTGTTACTGAAGGATTTACTAAAAAATTACAATTGGTTGGTGTTGGTTACAGAGCACAAATCAAGGGTAATGTACTTGCATTAAGTTTAGGTTATTCTCATCCAATTGAGCATACCTTACCAGCAGGTATTGTAGCGGAATGTCCTTCTCAAACTGAGATTATTTTGAAAGGCGCAGATAAGCAATTAATCGGGCAAGTTGCTGCAGATATTCGTGCTTACCGTCGCCCTGAACCTTATAAAGGTAAGGGAGTACGTTACGCTGATGAAGTGGTTCGTACTAAAGAGGCTAAGAAGAAATAAGTAGGGTAACACTATGGATAAAAAATTGGCTCGTCTTCGTCGTGCGACCCGTGCACGTCGTATGATTAAAGAGCAAGGTGCAACACGTTTGGTAGTACACCGTACTCCACGTCATATTTATGCTCAAGTTATTGCACCTAACGGTTCAGAAGTGCTTGCTACAGCTTCTACTCTTGAGAAAGCGATCCGTGAGCAAGTGAAATATACTGGAAATAAAGAAGCTGCAGCGGTAGTTGGTAAATTAGTTGCTGAACGTGCTTTAGAAAAAGGTATTAAAGAAGTTGCCTTTGATCGTTCAGGTTTTAAATATCATGGTCGTGTGCAGTCGTTAGCAGACGCTGCTCGTGAAGCTGGTCTACAGTTCTAATAGAGGTAATTTGAGATGGCAAGCATCGAAAAACAAGCTGGTGAACTGCAAGAGAAGCTAATCGCGGTAAACCGTGTATCAAAAACAGTAAAAGGTGGTCGTATTATGAGCTTTACTGCTTTAACAGTAGTAGGTGATGGTAATGGCCGTGTTGGTTTTGGTTATGGTAAAGCACGCGAAGTTCCAGCAGCGATCCAAAAAGCGATGGAAAAAGCTCGTCGCAATATGATAAACGTAGCTTTAAATGAAGGTACATTACAACATCCTATTAAAGGTAGCCATACTGGTTCTCGTGTATTTATGCAACCAGCAAGCGAAGGTACAGGTATCATCGCAGGTGGTGCAATGCGTGCAGTATTAGAAGTGGCAGGCATTCGTAACGTACTATCAAAAGCATACGGTTCAACAAACCCAATCAATGTAGTTCGTGCTACGATTGATGCGTTAGCTAATATGAAATCACCAGAAATGGTCGCAGCTAAACGTGGTAAAACAGTTGATGAAATTTTGGGGTAATTGATCATGGCAAAAACTATTAAAGTAACTCAAACTCGTAGTTCAATTGGTCGTTTACCAAAGCATAAAGCTACTTTACGTGGTTTAGGTCTTCGTCATCTTAACCACACTGTTGAGTTGGTTGATACTGCAGCAGTTAGAGGTATGATCAATCAAGTATCATACATGGTTAAAGTGGAGGAGTAATAATGCGTTTAAATACTCTATCTCCGGCTGAAGGTTCTAAACACAGCGCAAAACGTCTTGGACGTGGTATCGGCTCTGGTTTAGGTAAAACTGGTGGTCGTGGTCATAAAGGTCAAAAAGCACGTACCGGCGGTGGTGTAAGACGTGGTTTTGAAGGTGGTCAAATGCCTTTATACCGTCGTTTACCTAAGTTTGGTTTTACTTCAATGAAAGCGGCTTTAACAGCTGAGGTTCGTTTAAGTGATTTAGCAAAAGTTTCTGGTAATGAAATTACTCTAGAATCTCTAAAAGAAGCTAAAGTGATTTCTTCTGAAATTCAATTTGCAAAAATTATTCTTTCAGGTGAAGTTAAATCTGGTATCGTGGTACGTGGTTTACGCGTAACTAAAGGTGCTAAAGCAGCAATTGAAGCTGCTGGCGGTTCAATTGAGGAATAATTAACAGATGGCTAAACAACCGGGATATCAAAATAGAAGTACTCAGAGCGGTACAAGTGAATTAAAGCGCCGTTTATTATTTGTTTTAGGTGCCCTTATTGTATTCCGCATTGGATCTTTCATCCCGGTTCCTGGCATTGATTCTGCTGTACTGGCACAAGTTATTGAACAACAAAAAGGTACTATCGTAGATATGTTCAACATGTTTTCTGGTGGTGCCTTAAGTCGTGCTTCAGTATTTGCTTTAGGGATTATGCCGTATATTTCGGCATCGATCATTATTCAATTATTGACGTCTGTTTATCCTGCGTTAGCTGAACTGAAAAAAGAAGGGGAAGCTGGTAGACGTAAGATTAGCAAATATACTCGTTATTCTACATTAGCATTAGCAACGATTCAGGCAATTGGTATTTCTACAGGATTGCCTAATATGTTGCCTGGATTAGTGCCAAATCTTGGATTTGGTTTTTACTTTACCGCGGTTATCAGTTTGGTAACAGGAACTATGTTCTTAATGTGGTTAGGTGAACAAATCACAGAAAGAGGCGTAGGTAACGGTATTTCTTTGATTATCTTTGCAGGTATTGTGGCAGGGTTACCTGCTGCGATTGCTCATACAATCGAACAGGCTCGTCAAGGTCAGATGCATCTGTTAGTTCTCTTATTAATTGCTGTTGTTGTATTTGCAGTAACTTATTTTGTTGTATTTGTAGAACGTGGACAAAGAAGATTAGTTGTTAACTATGCAAAACGTCAACAAGGACGTCATATGTTAGCGGCACAAAGTTCGCATTTGCCACTTAAAGTTAATATGGCGGGGGTTATCCCAGCGATCTTTGCATCAAGTATTATCTTATTCCCAGCAACAATTACTCAATGGTTTGGTCAAGGACAAGGTCTTGATTGGTTAAATGACTTATCTATGTTATTACATCCAGGTCAACCTTTATACTTGATTCTATATGCAGTAGCGATTATATTCTTTAGCTTCTTTTATTCAGCAATGCAATATAATCCTCGAGATACAGCGGATAATTTGAAAAAATCTGGTGCATTTTTGCCAGGAATTAGACCGGGGGAACAAACATCACGTTACATTGATAAGATAATGACCCGTTTAGCATTAATTGGTGGTCTTTATGTTACCTTTGTATGTTTGGTTCCGTATATTATGACATCAGCATGGAACGTCCAATTCTATTTTGGCGGTACTTCATTACTGATTGTTGTAGTAGTAATTATGGATTTCATCGCTCAGGTTCAAAGTCATTTGATGTCAAGTCAATATGAATCGGTGTTGAAAAAAGCAAACCTTAAAGGGACAAGACAATAATATTTGTCTTTTAAGTTAAAAAGGATAAGCAATGAAAGTTCGTGCGTCCGTAAAGAAATTATGTCGTAACTGTAAGATTGTTAAACGTGAAGGCGTAGTTCGTGTGCTTTGCAGCGATCCTAAACATAAACAACGTCAAGGTTAATTGATATATTTTTCTTGAAAAGAATCGGTTGAGTAGGTATACTGCTCGACTCTTTTATGTAGTGTATTGGTATGTTGTTTGAGTATCCTGAAACGGGCTTTTCAGATCAACATACCAGATTTTTGTTAATCAAAAAAATAGGAGTGCATAGTGGCCCGTATTGCAGGCATTAACATTCCTGATCATAAACACGCTGTAATTGCTTTAACAGCAATCTATGGAATCGGTAAAACCCGTGCACAACATATTTGTGATGCAGTGGGTATTGCTGGAAGCGTTAAGATCAGCGAATTGTCTGAAGAGCAGATTGATAAACTGCGTGACGAAGTTGGTAAATTTACCGTTGAAGGTGATTTACGTCGTGAAGTAACACTAAACATTAAACGTCTTTTAGACTTAGGATGCTACCGTGGATTACGTCATCGTCGTAGCTTACCGGTACGTGGTCAACGTACTAAAACTAACGCGCGTACCCGTAAGGGCCCACGCAAACCGATCAAGAAATAATCGGGGTAAATGATAATGGCTAAAACACCAGTTCGTGCGCGTAAGCGTGTAAAAAAACAAGTTGTAGATGGCGTGGCTCATATTCATGCTTCTTTCAACAATACTATTGTTACGATCACTGATCGCCAAGGTAATGCTCTAGCATGGGCAACCGCAGGTGGTTCAGGTTTCCGTGGTTCTCGTAAATCTACTCCGTTTGCTGCACAAGTTGCTGCAGAACGTTGTGCCGAAATGGTTAAAGAATTCGGCTTAAAGAACTTGGAAGTTATGGTTAAAGGACCTGGTCCTGGTCGTGAGTCAACAATCCGTGCATTAAATGCAGCTGGATTCCGCATCACTAATATTACTGATGTGACTCCGATTCCTCATAACGGTTGTCGTCCACCGAAAAAACGTCGTGTGTAAGACGTATTAGGATAGTTGGAGAAAGAAAATGGCAAGATATTTGGGGCCTAAGCTCAAACTAAGCCGTCGTGAGGGCACAGACTTATTTTTGAAGTCAGGTGTTCGTGCGATTGAGTCAAAATGTAAAATTGATACTGCACCAGGTCAACACGGTGCACGTAAGCCACGTTTATCTGACTATGGTAGTCAATTACGTGAGAAACAAAAAGTTCGTCGTATGTACGGCATTTTAGAACGTCAATTCCGTAACTATTACAAAGAAGCTAACCGCTTGAAAGGTAACACAGGTGAAAACTTATTAGTGTTATTGGAAGGTCGTTTAGATAATGTTGTATATCGTATGGGATTTGCAGCAACACGTGCAGAAGCTCGTCAATTAGTTAGTCATAAGGCTATTGTTGTTAATGGACGTGTAGTAAACATTCCTTCTTACCAAGTTTCTGTTGATGATGTTATCGCAGTACGTGAAAAATCTAAAAAACAAGCACGTATTAAAGCATCATTAGAATTAGCAGAACAAAGAGAAAAACCAACTTGGTTAGAAGTCGATGCTGCTAAAATGGAAGGTGTTTTCAAACGTATTCCAGAACGTTCTGATTTATCAGCAGACATTAACGAACATCTGATCGTTGAGCTTTACTCTAAATAATAGAGCTTAACAGCAAAGAGAGGATAAAATGCAGGGTTCTGTTACAGAATTTTTAAAGCCACACTTAGTAGATATTGAGCAAATTAGCTCTACCCATGCTAAAGTGACCTTAGAGCCGTTAGAACGTGGCTTTGGCCATACATTGGGTAATGCTTTACGTCGTATTCTTTTGTCATCTATGCCAGGTTGTGCAGTGACAGAAGTTGAAATTGATGGCGTATTGCATGAGTACAGCAGTAAAGAAGGGGTTCAGGAAGATATTCTTGAAGTGCTTTTAAACTTAAAAGGTCTAGCGGTTAAAGTGCAGAATAAAGATGACGTATTTCTGACACTAACAAAATCTGGAATTGGCCCTGTTGTTGCCGCGGACATCACCCACGATGGTGATGTTGAGATTGTAAATCCGGATCATGTCATTTGTCATTTGACAGATGAAAATGCGTCTATTAATATGCGCATTCGTGTACAACGTGGAAGAGGATATGTTCCAGCTTCAGCTCGTGTACATGATGAAGAACGTCCTATTGGTCGTTTGTTAGTGGATGCGTGTTATAGTCCAGTTGACCGTATTGCTTATAATGTTGAAGCAGCACGTGTCGAACAACGTACTGACTTAGATAAGTTAGTTATTGAAATGGAAACTAATGGAACATTGGATCCAGAAGAAGCAATTCGTCGAGCAGCAACAATTTTAGCAGAACAGCTTGATGCATTCGTTGATTTGCGTGATGTTCGTCAACCAGAAGTCAAAGAAGAAAAACCAGAGTTTGATCCGATTTTACTTCGTCCAGTGGATGACTTAGAGTTGACAGTTCGTTCTGCTAACTGTTTGAAAGCAGAAACAATTCACTATATCGGTGATTTAGTCCAACGTACAGAAGTTGAGTTACTTAAAACACCTAATCTTGGTAAGAAATCACTTACTGAAATTAAGGATGTGCTTGCTTCTCGTGGTTTATCACTTGGTATGCGCCTTGAGAATTGGCCACCGGCAGGTATTGCCGAAGACTAGTTTGGTCATAGGTTAAAGATTTTTCTGAGAAGGATAAGGTCATGCGCCATCGTAAGAGTGGTCGTCAACTAAACCGTAATAGCAGTCATCGTCAAGCGATGTTTCGTAATATGGCAAGTTCTTTAGTTAGTCATGAGATCATCAAGACTACATTGCCTAAAGCAAAAGAATTACGTCGTGTAGTTGAGCCGTTAATTACTTTAGCTAAAGTAGATAGCGTTGCAAATCGCCGTCTAGCTTTTGCTCGTGTTCGCGACAACGCAGTTGTTGCTAAATTATTTAATGAATTAGGTCCACGTTTTGCACAACGTGCGGGTGGTTATACTCGTATTTTAAAATGTGGATTCCGTGCCGGTGATAATGCGCCAATGGCATATATTGAATTAGTAGATCGTCAAGTTACTGAAGAAGCAGTAGCTGCGGCTGAATAATTCGCTATTCATTTTTGTCTAAAAACTGCATCTAAAATAATAGATGCAGTTTTTTTATATTTAAAATATATAAATAACTTTTTGGAATAAAGTTATTGCAGTTTGCGAGAGTTTTTTATTTTTAAAGTACATAATTACTTGTTATACTCGACAAGTTTTTGATTAATTGCTGTTTTGCTGTATGAAAAGCAGGCTCTGGAGGACTCGTAAATTGAAATTTTTATCTTTTTCTAAATTATTGAAACCAATTTTATTTTCCTTTCCTATTTTATTTAGCTCATCTCTATTTGCAGAAAAACTTTATATATATAACTGGACAGAATATATTCCCACATCTTTGATTAGCCAATTTACAAAAGAAACAGGAATTGAAGTGGTCTATTCTACTTTTGAAAGTAATGAAGAAATGTATTCAAAGATGAAGCTGACTAATGGTGGTGAGTACGATCTAGTTTTTCCATCTAGTTATTATATTGGTAAAATGGCTAAGGAAGGGATGTTGGAAAAATTAAATAAAAATAAATTGAAAAATTTATCTCAGATTACGCCAGAGTTATTAGATAAGTCTTTTGATCCACATAATCAATATTCTTTACCATATGTTTATGGTTTGACGGGAATAGGAGTAAATTCGACAGAAATTGATCCTAAAAAGATTACAAGTTGGAGTGATTTGTGGAATCCAGCATATAAAGGAAAAGTGCTATTAACTGCCGATTCTCGAGAAGTATTCCATATTGCGTTATTACTTAAAGGATTTTCACCTAATACAAGAAATGCCTCAGAAATTGAGTCTGCATACCATTTGTTACAAAAACTTATCCCAAATGTTTTAGCATTTAATTCAGATTCTCCAGATGTACCATACCTTCAAGGTGAAGTTTCGTTAGGAATGATTTGGAATGGTTCTGCTTTTCGTGCTCATAAAGAAAATGAGAATATCCAATTTATTTTTCCAAAAGAAGGTGTAATTATTTGGATGGATAATTATGCTATTCCTAAGAAAGCTAAGCATAAGGATGCGGCATATAAATTCATTGATTTTATGTTACGTCCAGAAAGTGCTAAGGAAGTGATAGAAACAATGGGATTTTCGATGCCAAATGAGGGAGTAAAATCCTTACTTTCCAAAGAAGATGTTAATGATCCTACTCTTTTCCCAACACAAGAAGAACTAAGGAAAGGTATTCTTCAAGAAGATGTTGGAGATGCCATTGATATTTATGAAAAATATTGGAATAAGTTGAAAACTAATTAAGGTTTTTCAACGATTTTCTCTTAAGAAATGTATATAATTAAGAACACATTTGAGGCTCCCTCATTATGTATCAGCATAATGAGGGAGTTGTATTAATTAAATATTGTTATTCAAATAATTGAATTAAAAGAAGTTTTATAGGAATTATTATGGAAAAGTTTCGTGTTCATGGGCGAGCTTGCTTAAAAGGTACAGTTAATATTTCTGGGGCTAAGAATGCAGCATTACCGATTTTATTTGCTTCTATTCTTGCTGAAGAGCCAGTTACGTTACATAACGTCCCGCGCTTGCGTGATATTGAAACCACTTTGAAGATTTTACATAAATTGGGAATTAAAGCAGATTGGTGCGGTGAGCAAACCGTTTGTATTGATGCGAGTAATGTGACTAGTTTTGTTACTCCTTATGAACTAGTCAAAACTATGAGGGCTTCTATTTGGGCGCTTGCTCCACTGACAGCTCGTTTTAATCAAGGTCAAGTCTCTTTGCCTGGAGGTTGTTCGATTGGTGCTAGACCAGTTGACCTTCATATTTCAGGTTTAGAAAAATTAGGTGCAAAAATTATCTTAGAAGATGGTTATGTGAAATCATTTGTATCATCGCGTTTACAAGGGACACGTATTGTTATTGATAAAGTCAGTGTTGGGGCGACTATCTCAATTATGACGGCTGCAGTTCTCGCAAAAGGTACAACTATTATTGAAAATGCCGCAAGAGAACCTGAAATTGTCGATACAGCAGAGTTTCTCAATAAAATGGGGGCAAACATTCAAGGTGCTGGGACAGATACAATAACAGTTGAAGGTGTTGAACGTTTAGGTGGTTGTGAACATACAGTAATTCCAGATCGTATTGAAACAGGAACATTCCTTGTTGCGGCTGCGGTATCAGGGGGACGAGTAGAATGTCTTGGTACACGAGCGAATACTTTAGAAGTAGTGATTGAAAAATTACGTGAAGCAGGTGCACAAATTGATGTTACTGAAGATAGCATTACATTAGATATGTTTGGGCAACGGCCAAAGGCTGTCAATATTCGTACTGCACCACATCCAGGATTCCCAACTGATATGCAAGCACAATTTACGTTGTTAAATATGGTAGCGAGTGGAACAGGAATTATTACTGAGACTATTTTTGAGAATCGTTTTATGCATATTCCTGAATTGATTCGTATGGGGGGTAAGGCCGAAATTGAAGGTAATACCGCTATTTGTCATGGTGTAGATCATCTTTCTGGTGCAGAAGTGATGGCGACAGATTTACGTGCTTCAGCTAGTTTAGTCATTGCGGGATGTATTGCCCAAGGTGAAACTATTGTTGACCGTATTTATCATATTGATCGTGGTTATGAGCATATTGAAGAAAAATTGCGTGGCTTAGGAGCCCGTATTGAACGTTTTTCTGATAACGAAGCATAAGCCTTATAAATTTGTAGTTCTTTTGAAATAAAAAATCTGCACAAAATTAGTTTTAACTAACGGTAGTGCAGATTTTTTAATTTATGTTTTAGTGATTAGATTAGTTTTTTTGTTGTTTTTGATAAGCATAAGCTGCTTTAATAAATCCTTCAAATAATGGATGTCCATCACGAGGAGTTGAAGTAAATTCTGGATGGAATTGACAAGCAACAAACCAAGGATGATTTGGTACTTCGATAATTTCTACCAATTTTTTGTCTGCTGACCAACCAGTAACTTTTAAACCTGCTTTTTCAATTTGCGGTAATAGTTTATTGTTTACTTCATAACGGTGGCGATGACGCTCTTCAATGGTTTCTTTGCCATATAATTGGCGAGCTAAGCTTCCTTCCACTAAATGACATTGTTGGGCACCGAGGCGCATTGTTCCACCAAGATCTGATTTATCACTACGAACTTCAACATTTCCATCAGCATCTTGCCATTCCGTAATTAACCCAATGACAGGTTGAGGACAATTTTTATCAAATTCTGATGAACTTGCGTCTTTCATTCCTGCAACATGACGAGCATATTCAATTAAGGCAATTTGCATTCCTAGGCAAATACCTAAATAAGGAATATTATTTTCGCGTGCGTATTGTGCGGTCAGAATTTTGCCTTCAATACCACGATAACCAAAACCACCTGGAACAAGAATTGCATCTAAGCCTTTTAATAAATCAGTTCCTTTTGATTCAATATCTTGTGAATCAATATATTTAATATTCACACTTAATCTATTTTTTAAGCCACCGTGTTTAAGTGCTTCATTTACTGATTTATAGGCATCTGGTAATTCAGTATATTTTCCAACCATCCCAATGGTAACTTCACCTGTTGGATTTGCCTCTTGATATAGTACATTTTCCCATTCAGAAAGATCCGCTTCTGGGCAATCTAAATGGAAACGTTGACAAATAAAGTCATCTAAGCCTTGAGATTTTAGTAATGCTGGGATCTGATAAATGGAATTAACATCTTTTAATGAGATAACCGCTTTTTCCGGCACATTACAGAAAAGTGCAATCTTAGCACGTTCATTTGGTGGAATAATGCGATCAGAACGGCAGATTAATACATCTGGTTGAATACCGATTGATAGCAATTCCTTCACTGAATGTTGTGTTGGTTTTGTTTTCACTTCACCAGCTGTTGCAATATAAGGTACCAGTGTTAAGTGCATAAATAATGTTCTTTCTCTACCGACCTGCACGGCAAGTTGACGCAATGCTTCTAAGAATGGTAAAGACTCAATATCACCAACGGTTCCACCAACCTCGACAATAACAACATCGTGTCCCGCTGCACCTTCAATAACTTTTGCTTTAATTTCATTGGTGATATGAGGAATAACTTGAATTGTTGCGCCAAGATAATCGCCGCGACGCTCTTTACGTAATACTTCAGAATAGATTTTCCCCGTAGTAAAGTTATTACGTTTAGTCATTTTGGTACGGATAAAACGTTCATAATGTCCTAAATCGAGATCGGTTTCTGCGCCGTCTTGAGTAACAAATACCTCACCATGTTGTGTTGGGCTCATTGTGCCTGGATCGACATTGATGTAAGGATCTAGTTTCATCATGGTAACATTTAGCCCACGAGCTTCTAAAATAGCAGCAAGCGATGCCGCTGCGATACCTTTACCTAAAGAAGAAACGACACCGCCTGTGACAAAAATATAATTGGTTGCCATTGTTTATGCCTATTTAATAAAAAGTGAGTGGAAATTTAAGATTGAGAGATACCTAAGTATCAAGACGGGATGATAGTTTACAGGATTTATAAATTTAACTCAATCTAAGAATCAGAGATTGCCTTGAAAGACAATCTCTAAATTCATTACCAAGTCATTTGTTGATCCTTATTGTATAAAGAACGATAACCGAAATAGAGTGAACCAAAGACAGATAAACAAACGGCAGTACAGATCGCAATCATAATTGCAATTTGATAAAGAATCGCTGTACTTGGTAAGGTACCCGAGAGAATTTGCCCCGTCATTAAACCTGGTAACGCAACAATACCCATACCGACCATTGAGTTTAACGTTGGTAATAATGCACTTTCCAATGCTTGATTTACAAATGGCGTTAAAATACGTTGTGGTGTAGTGCCAAAATTTAACAGTGTTTCTATACGTTGGCGTTCACTGGCTAAACTTTCACGGAAGGTTTTTACGCCAAGATTTACCCCAGTCATAGCATTCCCCATAATCATGCCACTAAGTGGGATAACATATTGAGGATGAAAGAAGTTTTCTTTAACGACTACAATAATGAAAAAGGCTAATACCGCTAGTCCTGATAACGAAATTGATCCAGCTATTGCGTATTTAAAATGTCTATTCAAACTAGGATTTTTTGACAGTACACGATGTACCGCAAAAATAATCATTGCAATAAGGTAGAGTACTGTAAAAATAGGGTGTGGATTTTTAAAAATATAAGTAAGAATAAAACCAGCTAGAATTAACTGGATTGTCATACGTAGGCTAGCAACAAACAGCAATTTTGATTGGTTAATCTGGCACTTTTTCATAATAAAAAGCACGATTAATAGAAGTAAATAAACCAAGCTAAAATTAACTAATTGAATTTCAGTAATATTATTCATCGCCAATCTCCTTGTTTAATTCAATAATATGATCGGCATAACGTTGTGTGAGCGTATGATCATGACTAATGACAATTAATGTAGTGCGAGGTAAACAATATTGTTTTAAGTTGGCTAAAACTTGGTTTGCAACAGTAGGATCTAATGCGGAAGTAGGTTCATCTAACATTAAAACATTAGGTTTAAAACTTAATGCAATTGCTAAGAATACCCTTTGTTTTTCTCCACCTGATAAATTAGTAACAGGATGTTGAAGAGAGAAAGGTACTTGGCAAATATTAAGGTGTTGTTGTAAGTCGTTAATAGATGGAATATCACTTTCTCGATAATGATGATATTGTTGAAAATTTTCCAAAATTGAACCAGCAAAAAGATAGGTTTGTTGAGAGACAAGAAGAATTTCACGACGTAATGTGATTTTATCAAGTTGTTGAATATTTTGATTTTTATATAAAATCTTTCCTTCAGTAAGTGGTAGAGTACTATTAAATAAATGTAACAATGTACTTTTACCACAGCCACTTGGCCCTTGTAGAAAGGTTGCTCGACCTTCGGGGATTTCAATTTTGGGATAGCGAATTTTTTGCTGAAAGACAACATTTTCAGCACTTAAAATAACTGACATAACTTACCTTAACTGGATACTATAATTTGTAATAACAGGAGAAATTGTATATGAATTTCCAACAAATTTTGATGACCTTGCCACCTATTGATGATATTCGTCAAATTGATATTTTGAGTTTACAAGATGAGATTGTTCATACTATCCCAGCAATACCGGGAAAATTAGGTTCATTACAGGTTTATAATGCGTTAGCAAAAAAATTTGCTTGTCAGTTGAATAAAGAGAGTGCAACACAAGGATTAGAGTGGTTTGCAGAACATTGTATTGATGCAAGCCAACATCCAGGAAAACATCCTAATATTGACTTGCTATTTGCAGTAATCAAGAAAAATCAACAATTGAAATTACAGGTTTTGCATAAATAAATTGAATTTATTTCCTTAATTTTACGGTATTAATGGCGTGATCTTCCCCTTTTACTAAAATTAGGCTTGCACGTTCTCTCGTTGGTAAAATATTTTCATGTAGATTAACGCCATTAATGGTGTCCCAGATATGAGAAGCTATTTCAATAGCTTCTTGCTCGGTCAATTTTGCATAATGGTGGAAATAAGAATTGGGATCAGCAAAAGCCCCCTTTCTAAATTTAAGAAAACGTTTGATATACCAGCTTTTGAGTAATGTTTCTTCTGCATCGACAAAAATAGAAAAATCTACGAAATCAGATACAAATAAATTATGGGATTTATGGCTACGTTGTAAGACATTTAAACCCTCAATAATTAAAATATCTGGTTGATTTATTTCGGTAAATTTATTAGGGATGATGTCATAAATAAGATGGGAGTAAACAGGTGCTTTAACATGTTGTTTTCCTGATTTAATATCAGAAACAAATTGGATTAATGCATGTGTATCATATGATACAGGAAATCCTTTTTTCCCTAATAAATCTAGCTGTTTTAGTTTTTCTAATGGATATAAAAAGCCATCAGTAGTAATTAAATCCACACGTCGATTTTCTTCAGTTAATAATGCCTGCAAAATACGTGCTGTTGTGCTTTTCCCAACGGCTACACTACCTGCAATACTGATAATATAAGGAATCTTTGGTTTATCAATATCCAAAAAACGTTGGATAACGGTATGGCGTTGTAAGTTTTCTTCAATATAGTAATTTAGTAAACGAACTAAAGGGAGATAAATAGAACGAACTTCATCTAAAGAAAGTTCTTCATTAAAACTTAATAGTGGTTTTAAATCTTGTTCAGTAAGTGAGAGCGGGACAGACTTTCTTAATGCCGCCCATTGTTCACGTTCAAAAATTAAAAAAGGAGAAAAATTATTTGCAGGTTGATTGATCACAACACCCTTCTTATTTTAATGAAGTTAGAGAGATTATGGCTGTATGTTATAGAAAGCAACGTGAAAAGGCAAAAGTAATTAAATCCTATCATTTAACTCTGAATTATAGATGAAGAACGCTTATAGATAATTATCAATTATTGAGGATTAAAAAAGAAATGATATTGGTTTGAATGATTTTAATCGTTTTTATATAGGGAATAAGCCCCTATTTTCTGAGTAATTTTAGGGAGAAAAATAAAAAGAGGTGATTGGATTGTTGGGAATTTAGACGGAAACTGTAAAAAACAGACAATTTTTGCTTGAGATTTAGGCTACCGATAAAAAATCCTATTTTTTTTCAAAAAAAGTCTTGCCAGAAGAAAAAAGATCCCTATAATACGCCTCACTTGCTTAACGATGCCGACTTAGCTCAGCAGGTAGAGCAACTGACTTGTAATCAGTAGGTCACCAGTTCGATTCCGGTAGTCGGCACCATCTTCTCAAGTAAGTATTAGCATTAGCGTTGTGGAGGGATTCCCGAGCGGCCAAAGGGGGCAGACTGTAAATCTGTTGGCTCAGCCTTCGAAGGTTCGAATCCTTCTCCCTCCACCATTTTATGATGGGACAGATGAATATAGGTGCGGGCATCGTATAATGGCTATTACCTCAGCCTTCCAAGCTGATGATGCGGGTTCGATTCCCGCTGCCCGCTCCACGCTGATATAGCTCAGTTGGTAGAGCGCACCCTTGGTAAGGGTGAGGTCGGCGGTTCAAATCCGCCTATCAGCACCACCTCTATTTTTCTTTCCTTTTTTATTCAATATCCTGTAATTATCTTTGGTTAATGTGGTAGTTATACGCCATCGATAACCGTGTTTTTTTTAGGGGACTTTCCATGTCTAAAGAAAAATTTGAACGTACAAAACCGCACGTTAACGTGGGTACAATCGGTCACGTTGACCATGGTAA
>NZ_JBHLWA010000036.1:0-36927 GCF_042433085.1 Gallibacterium melopsittaci | reverse complement strand
CAAAAAGTAGGCTTAAAGCCTTGTACTATAAGGCTTTAAGCCTACTTTTAGCAACAAATTTGTCTATTACACCCATATTTTTGAAGAAAATATGGGGTTTTTGTTATTGATTAATGAATGAAAATTGGATAATTATTTTTGATGTTGATCGCATTGGCAGTCGTGCGTGTGGACAATCATATGTCCCATTTTTTCTGCTTTGACGGTTAGATAATCAGTATTATAGCGATTTTCACCAACGTTTAACGGGACTCTTTCTACTACATTAATCCCAGCTTGTTTCATCGTATTAATTTTTTCAGGATTATTCGTTAATAAACGAATCGCTTTTACTCCTAATAGTTCAAACATTTCCGCACAAACGCTAAAATCACGCTCATCTTCTTTAAAACCAAGGGCTAGGTTTGCTTCAATAGTGTCCATTCCTTGATCTTGTAAAGCGTATGCACGAATTTTGTTGATTAAACCAATACCACGACCTTCTGCACGGTGATAAATCAATACACCACGACCCGCTTCACTGATCTGTTTTAATGCGGCTTGTAATTGAAAGCCACAATCACATTTTAAGCTGTGTAAAGCATCACCTGTTAAACATTCTGAGTGGATTCTTGCTAATACAGGTTCACCATTAGCAACATTACCTAAAACTAATGCAACGTGTTCTTTATGTGTTTCTGGATGTTCAAAACCGATAATTTTAAAGATACCAAATTCAGTTGGTAAATTTGCTTGAGCAACAAGTTCAATTTTTGCCATGTTCTATCCTTAATTTACATTCTTATGGCGTGATGTGAATGGAAGAAAAATCGAAAAGGCTGCCATTATATACATTATTTTGTTAGTTTGTCGTTATTTTTATCAATAAAGGTGAGATTGATCTAGAACCTTAGTAAAGATAGGAAAATAAGCTATAATCAGTAACCGGTGAGTTAACTTTAGCAGGTGGTAATCATATGTTATACGGAATTGATATTGGCGGAACAAAAATTGAATTGGCGGTATTCAATCAACAGTTAGAAAAGTTATATAGTGAACGTGTGGATACTCCACAAACAAGCTATGAAGATTGGTTAAATGCGGTTGTCCAATTAGTTGAAAAAGCAGATAAAAAATTCAACTGTAAAGGAACAGTTGGTATTGGTGTACCTGGATTTGTGCGTCGTGATACAGAGGTTGCAGAAATTACTAATATTCGTGTTGCAGATAATAAACCAATTATTCGTGATTTGACGGAACGATTACAACGAGAAGTGCGTATTGAGAATGATGCAAACTGTTTTGCTTTATCAGAAGCGTGGGATGCTGAGAGCCAACAATACTCTACTGTATTAGGTTTAATTATTGGTACAGGCTTTGGTGGTGGCTTGGTCTTTAATGGTAAAGTACATTCTGGTAAAGTGGGTATGGCTGGTGAAGTTGGTCATATTCAGTTAAATTATCATGCTTTGAAGCTGCTTGGTTGGGATCAAGCACCGATTTATCGTTGTGGCTGTGGAAATGAAGCCTGTTTAGATACATACCTTTCTGGACGTGGTTTTGAGTTATTACATCACGATTTACTAAAAGAAAAATTACCTGCAAAAGAGATTATTCAACGTTTCTATCAAAATGATCCAAAAACAGTAGAGTTTGTCGATAAATTTATCGAGCTAATGGCAATTTGTTTGGGTAATTTAATTACAGTGTTAGATCCTGATGCCATTTTTTTAGGTGGTGGATTATCGAATTTCGATTATATCTATCAAGCATTACCACAGCGATTACCAAAACATTTAATGCGTAGTGCAGTTGTCCCTGCTATTTTAAAAGCAAAACATGGCGATTCTGGCGGGGTACGTGGAGCAGCTGCATTGTTTTTAAGTCGGGATTCATAATAATTTATAAATAAATGGAGAAGTAAAAATGATGAAAAATTTATCAGTGTTAACTTGTGCGGTAATGACATTATTGTTATCAGCATGTAGTCAATTATCTTTCCCTGGAAACTCTACAAGTGCTGGAAAAACAGTATCTACAAAGGCAGAACAGCAAGAGAATGCCAAATTAAATGCTCTTAAAGAAAGTGCATTAAAGTTACCAAGCTTTACTTATGAAAGTGCTAAACAAACAGCAACTGCTTATTTTAATCAACAGCAAATCGTATTTATCGAAGTAAAAAATGCTCAACAAGTTGAGGACATTTATGTAAAAAATGGCCATGTTGTAGCGGTAACTGATGGTCAACATAGTTATGATTTAAGTAATACAAAGCCAAGTCATGAAGCAGTAAATGCTGCAAAAAATGCAGAGAAATGGTTACAAAAATTAAGCTATAACTCGGCAGATCGTAATATATCTGTGGTGCGTACAGGCGATGAAGCTAAATTAAATTATCTTTGTATTGCAAAAGTACAACAAGTGGCAGGAACGAAGAAAGTATTACGTACTTCGGCAAATAGTGCACAAAGTACTTCACGCTTAACCGCAGCGATGCGTTTAAATGGTAACCAATTCTATCAAATGGATTGTGTCTTATCTGGCGATCGTGTAGCAAAATTAAGCCTAATTGCGAAGTAATTATTGATAAAAAAGGTAACCATAATGGAAAAAAATATTATTTTAATGAGTGATTCCTATAAATATTCCCACTCTGCACAATATCCAAATCAGATGACTTATATGCATCATTATATTGAAAGTCGTGGTGGGCGTTATGGTTATACCCAATTCTTTGGCTTGCAATATTATCTAAAAAAATATCTTTGCCAACCAATTACGCAATCAATGATTGATGATGCGGAAGAGATTATGCGTTTGCATGGTTTGCCGTTCGATCGCACGAATTGGCAATATATTTTGGATACACATCAAGGTTATTTACCATTGAAGATTCGTGCTGTTCCTGAAGGTAGCCTAGTTAATAACCATAATGTGTTGCTTACAGTAGAAAATACGGATGAAAACTGTGCTTGGTTAGTGAGTTTCTTTGAAACACTATTATTAAAAATTTGGTATCCCTGTACAGTAGCCACGCTTGCGCATTCTTATCAACAAATTTGTCGTAAGTTTTTACAAGAAACAGCAGAGAATTTAGATGCATTACCATTTATGTTACATGATTTTGGTTATCGTGGCGTATCGAGTGAAGAGAGTGCGGCTATTGGTGGAGCGGCACATTTAATTAATTTTAAAGGAACAGATAATGTCGCTGCATTGTTATTTATGCGGGAATATTATGCAGCAGAAATGGCTGGGTTTAGTGTGCCAGCAGCAGAACACAGTACTATTACTTCATGGTCTAAGGAACGAGAAGTCGCAGCGTATGAACATTTATTAGATAAGTATCAGGATTCCGTGATCTCTATCGTGGTAGATAGTTATGATTATTACAATGCGATTGGTAATATTTTTTGCCAACAATTAGCTGAAAAAGTGAAACAACGTAAGTATCCATTAGTGGTTCGCCCTGATAGTGGTGATACCATCAGTAATGTTCTATTTGCTTGTGAAAAACTCGCTGAGGCTTTTGGTACTACAGTTAATCAAAAAGGTTATCGAGTATTAAATAATGTACGTGTTTTACAAGGTGATGGTGTGAATGAAAATACCGCATGGGATTTATTAAAAGCATTACAAGATAATCAATTTTCTGTAGAAAACCTAATTTTGGGTTGTGGTGGATCGTTACTACAAGGGAATTTAGAAACTAGTATCAATCGAGATACACATCGTTTTGCGATGAAATGTAGTTGTGTGATTACAGAAGGCAAGTTAGTAGATGTTTATAAAGCACCAATCACTGATAAAGGAAAGGTCAGTAAGAAAGGACGTTTAGATCTGATTTGGGATGGTGAAAAATATAAAACTATTAACATCGATCACTTACCATTAAATCAATATGACGATAATTCAATGATGCAGATAGTCTTTGAAAATGGCAAATTGCTTGTAGATTGGAGTTTGGCAGATGTGCAACAAAATGCACAACGTTATCAACCAAAAATTGCAAAATAAAGAAAATAATAATTTGGATTTTTTATGAATTTTTCTGAGTATGTTGCAGATTTAGTTACGAAAAACCCTGATGAGAGGGTTTTTCCTTTTGAGTATGCTGGCAAAAAATTTTGGATTAAACAGGTAGAAAAAACGACAGGTGCAATGCGTTTACTTAAACCAAATCCTCAGGCGGCATTGCAGCGAGAAATTAAAACTTTACAGTATTTAAATCAACAGCAAGCTGCAGTCGCAAAATTAGTGTTAGTCAGCGATAGTTATTTTGTGATTGAAGATGTTGGACAATCAGTTAAGCGTTATTTAAATGAAGTAACTACTACACCAGCTTTTACAGAAAAACTCTTGCATGATGCTGCAGTAGCGTTAGCACAGTTACATCAACAGAATCTTTATCACGGCAGACCAGCTATCCGAGATATGGGATGGAAAGAAGATGGTGTACGGTTTATTGATTTTGAATCAAAAGTACTTAGTAATAATTTAACGTTGCAGAAAGCTCGTGATTTGTTGTTTTATATTCATAGTTTATATGTCAGTGAGAAAGTGACTGATCAACAAATTGCGAAGAGTATTTCGATTTATCGCCAACAAGGTGGTGAACAGCAGTGGCAATATACTTATGCTTTGGTGCATAGATGTCGTGGCATATACTATTTTTTGCGTCTATTTCGTTGTATTGCGAGAACAGATCTGATTGCTTTATTGAAACTATTTAAATTTGTTTTATCTTATGACAAACATGAGTAATTAGACTATGAAAGTGTATCAAGTACAGTTAGTACAGCGTCAGCAAACGTTACAACATGATAATCAACAATCTTTGCTGGAAAATCTTGAGCAACATAATATCCCGCATGAATATCAATGCCGCTCAGGATATTGTGGTGCTTGTCGTGCGAGGTTGTTGAAAGGTCAGGTAAGTTATCGGCAGCCGCCGTTGGCGTTTTTACAAGCCGATGAAGTCTTACTTTGTTGTTGTCAGGTGGAATCGGATTTAGTGCTAGATCTTTAAATTTAGTATTTGATTAATATGTATCTTCTATATTTTTAATCAAAATATTTGTATGAAATTTATTCTTTAATGTAAATAGATCATATTTTTGAATGTTTTTAGATATTAGAAGAACTTTATTTTATAAATTTTTCACTTTTTATTTTATAAAAATAAATTTGTTTTAATTTTGTTAATAAAATGTTTCCTTTGATATTTTGTGACAAAAAATCTAAAAAATTTCTTTTATTTCTATCTTTGTATGAATCTTGTTCTATAAGCAAATTTCGCTTCTACCCCTTATTTGTTGGAAAGAGAGATAACTTTTTTGAGGTAGATCACGAAACAGACTTTTTTTATTAAAAATCTGTGAAAAAATAATTACCCTTGCGCCAATTAATGGCAAAATAATCACACTTTTTACTCGTAAATTAATTAACTTGGAGGAATATCGTGCAGACCGTTAATGTCGATATTGCAATTGTTGGTGCTGGTGGTGGTGGTTTGCGTGCTGCAATCGCAGCTGCAGAAGCGAATCCTAATCTAAAAATTGCTTTAATTTCAAAAGTCTATCCTATGCGTAGTCATACTGTTGCCGCTGAAGGTGGTGCAGCAGCTGTGATTAAAGAGGAAGACTCTTACGATAAACATTTCCATGATACTGTTGCTGGTGGTGACTGGTTGTGTGAACAAGACGTTGTGGAATATTTCGTGGAACACTCTCCAATCGAAATGACTCAGTTAGAGCGTTGGGGATGTCCGTGGAGTCGTCGTCCAGATGGGGATGTAAACGTACGTCGTTTCGGTGGTATGAAAATCGAAAGAACGTGGTTTGCTGCAGATAAAACTGGTTTCCACTTACTTCATACTTTATTCCAAACCTCTATTCAATTCCCACAAATTCAACGTTTTGACGAACACTTTGTGTTAGATATCCTTGTGGATGACGGTCATGCACGTGGTGTTGTTGCAATGAATATGATGGAAGGCACTATGGTGCAAATCAACGCTAATGCCGTTGTTATTGCAACAGGTGGTGGTTGCCGTGCATTCCGTTTCAATACTAATGGCGGTATTGTAACTGGTGATGGACTTTCTATGGCATATCGTCATGGTGTTCCTCTTCGTGATATGGAGTTTGTTCAATATCACCCAACAGGTTTGCCAAATACAGGTATTTTGATGACAGAAGGTTGTCGGGGTGAAGGTGGTATCTTAGTAAATAAAGATGGTTATCGTTATTTACAAGATTATGGTCTAGGACCAGAAACACCAATTGGTAAACCACAAAACAAATACATGGAACTTGGTCCTCGTGATAAAGTTTCACAAGCATTCTGGCAAGAATTACAAAAAGGTAATACGTTGAAAACTGCAAAAGGTGTTGATGTTGTTCATCTAGATTTAAGACATCTTGGTGAAAAATATCTCCATGAACGTTTACCATTTATTTGTGAATTAGCTCAAGCATATGAAGGTGTTGATCCTGCTAAATCACCAATTCCAGTACGTCCAGTTGTTCACTATACAATGGGTGGTATTGAAGTTAATCAACAATCTGAAACTCGTATTAAAGGATTATTTGCAGTAGGTGAATGTGCTTCTTCAGGTTTGCATGGTGCTAACCGTTTAGGTTCTAATTCATTAGCAGAATTACTTGTATTAGGTCGTGTTGCTGGTGAATATGCAGCACAACGTGCAGTAGAAGCTCAACCAGTAAATCAATCTGTTATTGATGCACAAGCAAAAGATGTGATCAAACGTGTTGATGCGTTATTAGCACAAGAAGGTACAGAGTCTTGGTCTGCAATTCGTGACGAAATGGGCAACTCTATGGAAGAAGGTTGCGGTATTTATCGTACTCAAGACAGTATGCAAAAAACCGTAGATAAGATCCAAGAGTTAAAAGAGCGTTATAAACGTATTCGTGTATCAGACCGTTCAAGCGTATTCAATACAGATGTACTTTACACTATTGAATTAGGTTATATCTTAGATGTTGCTCAATCCATCGCTTGCTCAGCACTTGATCGTAAAGAATCTCGTGGTGCACACCAACGTTTAGATTATACCGAACGTGATGATGTGAACTATTTGAAACATACTTTAGCTTTCTATAAAGAAGATGGTTTACCAACCATTGAATATAGTGATGTGAAGATTACTAAATCTCAACCAGCTAAACGTGTTTATGGTGCGGAAGCAGAAGCCGCAGAAGCAGCAAAAGCAGCAAAAGAAGGGGCAAAATAATGGCGAATGCATTACAAACAATGACGGTGGAAATTCTACGTTATAACCCTGAAGTAGATAGCGAACCGCATTTAAAATCTTATCAAGTTCCATATGATAGCCAAACCTCGTTACTTGATGCGTTAGGTTATATCAAAGATAAACTTGAGCCTGAACTTTCTTATCGTTGGTCTTGCCGTATGGCGATTTGTGGTTCTTGTGGCATGATGGTGAATGGTAAACCAAGATTAGCGTGTAAAACTTTCTTGCGTGATTTCAGTGGTCATATGCGTATTGAACCATTAGCAAACTTCCCGATTGAACGTGATCTTGTGGTTGATCTTAGCCATTTCATTGAAAGTCTTGAGTCTATCAAACCATATATTATTGGTAACCAAGCACCAGAGCTAAAAAATGAACCTCAACCATCTTCAGAGTTAGCGAAATCAAGAACTAAACAAACACCAGCACAATTAGAGAAATATCGTACTTTCTCTATGTGTATTAACTGTGGTTTGTGCTATGCAGCTTGTCCACAATTTGGTTTGAATCCTGAATTCGTCGGTCCTGCAGCAATTACATTGGCTCATCGTTATAACTTAGATAACCGTGACCACGGTAAAGCAGAACGTATGAAGATTCTTAACGGCAAAAATGGGGTATGGAGTTGTACTTTCGTTGGTTATTGTTCAGAAGTGTGTCCAAAACATGTTGGTCCAGCTTCAGCAGTTAACCAAGGTAAAATTGAAAGTGCCAAAGATTACGTTTTTGCAATGTTAAAAATGCAAAAGTAAGGAGAAAGTAAAATGACAACAGTAGCAACCAGTAAACGCAAAAAGTATGTGCGTGAAGTAAAACCGACTTGGTGGAAAAAGTTAGATTTTTACAAATTCTACGTATTGCGTGAAAGTACTTCAGTGCCAACAATTTGGTTCTGTATAGAATTATTCTACGGCTTACTTTGCTTAGGTAATGGTACATTTGATACTAAATTCATTGGATTTTTACAAAACCCAGTGGTAGTTATTTTAAATATCATCACACTTGGCGCAGTATTACTAAATAGTTTCACATTCTTCAATATGGCACCACAAATGATGAATATCATTGTGAAAAATGAACGTATTAATGTGAATCTTGTGACCAAAGTATTTTGGGGTATCACTGCATTAGTAAGTATTCTTGTTTTAATTTTAGTATAGGAAAAATAAGATGAACAAAGAAACTCCAAAACGTTCAAATGAACCAGTTGTCTGGTTACTATTCGGTGCTGGTGGTGCGATTAGTGCGGTATTTTTCCCTGTATTAGTATTAATTTTAGGGTTCTTACTACCGTTTGGAATTGTTTCTCCAGATAATATCATTGCCTTTGCACACACTTGGATCGGTAAATTAGCAATCCTTGTATTATTAATTTTCCCAACTTGGTGTGGTATCCATCGTATTCACTTAGGCTTGCATGACTTTAAAGTTCATGTACCAGCTGGTGGCGTGATTTTCTATGGATTAGCTGTACTTTATTCAGTTCTTACACTTTGTGCAGTGATTTCTTTATAATTGAATTATTTAGTCAACGAATCCCCTACCTTGTAAAAGGTGGGGATTTTTTTATATAAAGAAAATAAATTTCTTTGATATTTATTTTTTTATTTAAATTAAATGTTGTTAACAATTATGACATCTCTCTGTTACTTTTATTATATTTCACAAGTTTTCGGTATGATCTTGATAAAATAAATAGAAGAAATTGAATGTTTTTCTCATTTTTGTGATCTATGTTATATCTCTTTCATGATTTTTTCTTTAAAATTGCGCCCACTTTGTACTCTATTTGAAATTTTATCCATTAAATTAAATTATTAAGGAGCTCCTATGAGTATTGCTATTATCATAGCTACACATGGTGTCGCAGCAGAGCAGTTGCTCCGTACAACAGAGATGTTGATTGGTGAGCAAGAAAATGTTGCGTTTATCGATTTTGTTCCTGGAGAGAATGCAGAAACTATTATCGGGAAGTACCAAGCGAAGTTAGCGAATGAATTAGCGCATTGTGATCGAGTATTGTTCTTGGTTGACACTTGGGGTGGTAGTCCATTTAATGCGGCTAACCGCGTCTCAGACGGTAAAGATAATATGGAAGTCGTTACTGGCGTAAATGTGCCTATGTTAGTAGAAACATTTATGGCTCGTGATGATGATCCATCATTAGAAGAATTGGCTGAAATTGCGCTTGAAACTGGACGTGGTGGTGTACGTGCATTGAAGTTAGAACAAAAACCACAAGAAAAAGCAGAAGAACCTCAAGCTGCTCCAACTCCAGTTACTCCTGCTCCAGCTAAGCCAGCTCAACCAGAAGTTGCTACAGCAGGTAAACATATGGCAATTGGTTTAGCGCGTATTGATGACCGTTTAATTCATGGTCAGGTTGCAACACGTTGGACGAAGGAAAGTCGTGTTAATCGCATCATTGTTGTTAATAATGAAGTAGATAAAGATGATGTGCGTAAAACCATGTTAAAACAAGCTGCTCCTCCAGGTGTGACTGCTCATGTGGTCAATGTAGAGAAGATGGTACGTGTTTATAATAATCCTGAATACAATGAAGATCGTGTGATGTTGTTATTCACTAATCCAAGTGATGCATTATTCTTAGTTGAAGCAGGTTTAGACATTAAATCCGTTAATATTGGTGGAATGGCATATCGTGATGGTAAGAAACAAATTACCAGTGCAGTCTCTGTTGATCAAAAAGATATTGATGCCTTTAAGAAGTTAGCAGAACTTAACGTTGAACTTGATGTGCGTAAAGTATCAAACGATCGCAAGGAAGATATGATTGATTTGCTGAAAAAGAGCAACCTTATTTAATTGTTAACTCAAGGAAAATGCTATGGAACTTTCTAGTATTCAAATTATTTTGATCTTTATCATCGCTTGTATTTCAGGGATGGGATCAATTTTGGATGAGTTTCAAACTCACCGTCCATTAATCGCTTGTACTTTAATTGGTCTCGTTTTAGGCGATATGAAAACCGGCATTATTGTTGGTGGTTCATTAGAACTATTAGCGTTAGGTTGGATGAATATTGGTGCGGCATTAGCACCAGATGCTGCATTGGCATCAGTGGTTTCCACTATTTTGGTTATCGTGGGTGGTCAAGAAATTACGACTGGTATTGCAATTGCGATCCCATTAGCTGCGGCTGGCCAAGTATTAACTTATGTAGTTCGTGCAATTACCGTTGGTTTCCAGCATCTTGCAGATAAATCAGTACAAGATGGTAATTTAAATCGCCTTGATTGGGTACATTGTAGTGCTTTAATTTTACAAGCAATGCGTATTGCAATTCCTGCATTAATCGTTGCATTGACAGCAGGCACAGATACTGTTCAATCACTTTTAAGTGCAATTCCGCCGGTAGTGACTACAGGTTTAAAAATTGCGGGTGGTATTATCGCCGTTGTGGGTTATGCGATGGTAATTAATATGATGCGTGCAGGTCACTTAATGCCGTTCTTCTATGCTGGTTTCGTTGTAGCAGCGTTCACTAATTTCAACTTAGTGGCATTAGGTGTACTTGGTACAATTATGGCAATTCTTTATATTCAACTTCACCCTAAATACAATCAAAGTAAACAAGTGGTGCAAGTAGTTGCAAGTGGCAATAACGATCTTGATAACAGATTAGATTAATGGGAGAAGTAGAAATGACAACTGAAATGAAAAAAGTAACCCAAAGCGACTTAAACAAAGTTGTACTTCGTTCTAACCTTTTCCAAGGTTCATGGAACTTTGAACGTATGCAAGCATTAGGTTTTGCATTTGCAATGGTACCCGTTATTAAACGTTTATACCCTGATGCAAACTCACAAGAACGTAAAGAAGCCATTAAACGTCATTTAGAATTCTTTAATACCCAGCCATTCGTAGCTGCACCTGTATTAGGGGTAACTATTGCAATGGAAGAAGAACGTGCTAATGGTAAACCAATTGACGATGCAGCAATTAACGGGATTAAAGTAGGTTTAATGGGACCATTAGCGGGTGTAGGTGATCCAATTTATTGGGGAACAGCTCGTCCAGTATTTGCTGCATTAGGGGCTGGTTTAGCCTTAAGTGGCAGTATTTTAGGTCCATTATTGTTCTTCTTCCTCTTTAACCTTGTCCGTTTAGCAACACGTTACTATGGTGTGACTTATGGTTATAAGAAAGGGTTAGATGTCGTAAAAGATATGAGCGGTGGCTTGTTGCAAAAATTGACCGAAGGTGCTTCAATTCTCGGGTTGTTTATTATGGGGGCCTTGGTGCAAAAATGGACGAGTATCAATGTACCACTGGTTGTTTCTGTGATTGAAAAACAAGACGGTACTGTTGAAACAACAACTGTTCAACAAATTCTTGATAGCTTAATGCCAGGACTATTACCATTAATCTTTACTTTTGCATGTATGTGGTTATTACGTAATCGTGTGAATGCACTATGGATTATTATCGGTATTTTTGTGATCGGTATTATTGGTGCAGCGACAGGCATTTTAGGTTAAAACACTTGGTGGGTATTTGCCCACCATAATTTAGCTTGGTGATGAGTGGGCTAATGCCCACTTTCTATTTTTTAATCAGCATCTAAAAATTGATATGATCATTAATATTACTTTATTGGCATTGATCGTTTTATATTTTCTCTATGCTATTTACGATCAATTCTTAATGGATAAACGCTATGGTAAAACGGAATTGAAGATCCGTTTATTACGTAAACTGAGAATAGAAAGTGTAGTGATGTTGGTATTGATTTGGATAGCAGTATATCAAGCATTACCGCAAGGACTCGAATCAGGAACACTCTATTTATTAGTGATGTTATCAATTTTATTGGTTTATCATGCCTTTATTCGCTATCCCGTTTTTCTATTAAAGAAAGAAGGATGCTTTTTAAATAATCTGTATATCCCATATCAACACATTAATACTATTAACATTAGTGAAAATGGATTTTTACAGCTTGTATTAAAAAACGGTAAGGCATTACCTGTTTATATTTGTGATGTTGATGACGTGCCAAAAGTTTTACAGTTTTTTGTAAGTATAGGCAGAATTACGCAACCGATTGGAGGAAAATAATTTATGTTTTATCGCCTTAATGGACAGGCACAGCACTATATTTGGGGTGGAAAAACGTATATTCCACAACTGTTACAATTACCAGCAGATGACAAAATCTATGCAGAGTGGTGGCTAGGAACGCATCCAAGTGCGCCATCGATGTTATTGAAAGATGGTATAACATATAATCTTGCTGACTATATTGAACAATTTCCTCACGTGTTAGGGGAAAAATCACAACGACAATTTGGTAATAAATTGCCATATTTATTAAAAATTCTAGATGTCGTGCAACCACTTTCTATTCAATTACACCCTACTAAAAAAGAAGCTGAAATTGGGTTTGCTCGTGAAAATGCAGAGGGTATTGATTTAAAAGATCCAAAGCGTAGTTATAAAGACGATAATCATAAACCAGAAATGATGATTGCCTTGTCTGATTTCTGGCTGTTACATGGATTTAAAAGTAAAGATGCCATTTTAAAAACTTTATATGCTCGCCCTTCTTTAATGTCATTAGCTGAACAATTAGAAACACAATCATTAAAGGATTTTTATGCGAGTGTAATGCAAGCACCGCAAACTAAGTTGGAGCAATGGTTATTACCAGTCATTCAAGCGAACCAAGTTGCTTATCGTGAAAATCGTTTACCTCTAGAAAATCCAGATTATTGGGTTATTTATGCGTTAGAGGCGATGTCAATTCCATTAGAAAAACTAGATTCAGGATTACTCTGTTTCTATTTATTTAATATTGTTCACCTCAAACAAGGAGAGGGAATTTTCCAAGATGCGGGAATTCCACACGCATATTTACGCGGACAAAATATTGAGTTAATGGCTTGCTCTGATAATGTTATTCGAGGGGGCTTAACACCAAAATATGTGGATATTCCTGAATTATTGAAGATCATTGATTGTAGTGAAATTACACCAAAAGTGATTCCTATGGCAGAAACTAAGATTGGTTATAGTACTTATCGAACACCAAGTCAGGATTTTGCATTAGCTAATTTGAACTATCAATCAGGATCAGAGAGTGATTTAGTTGCTATGAGTGCAGAAGTTTTGTTAGTAATGCAAGGCAAATTACAAATTACTGCAGAGAATCAAACATTATCTGTACAACAAGGTGAGGCTTTGTTTATTGAAGCAGATACCAAATATCATATTCAAGGTGAAGAACAAGGTTATGCTATTATTGCAAAATTACCTTAGTTATTGATTTGTATAGTGGATTAGGGCAGCGTGAGCTGCCTTTTCTTTTTATTGTAATTGAGAATAATTATTATTGACTAAAAATGAGTAATCCTGTATGTTATCAACCCTTACTAATAATAACGTTAATTTAATATATGAGGGGCCCTATGAAAAAATCTCTTTTCACTGTTAGTTTGTTTGCAACGCTAGCCACATCTGCATTCGCAGCTAATGAAGTCAATGTTTATTCCTATCGTCAACCTTATTTAATTGAACCTCTCTTAAAAGAGTTTGAAGCGCAAAGTGGTGTAAAAGTGAATCTTATCTATGCAGATAAAGGTTTAGTTGAACGAGTAAAACGTGAAAAAGAACTCACTCCAGCAGATGTATTATTAACTGTTGATATTAGTCGAGTAATGGAATTAGTTAATGCTGGGTTAGCAGAACATGTACATTCAGCCGTATTAGAAAAAAATATTCCTGCACAATATCGTGATAAAAATGGGGAATGGTTTGCTTTAACAACACGTGCTAGAGCGATTTATACCTCAAAAGATAGAGTAGGTAAGTTGCCAGAAAACTTTACTTACTATGATCTTGCAAAACCAGAATTGAAAGGCAAAGTGTGCGTCCGTTCAGGAAAACACTCTTATAACGTATCACTTATTGCATCAATGATTGCACACGATGGTGAAGAAAAAGCGAAAGCATTTTTAGTGGGGCTAAAAAATAATTTGGCACAAAAACCACAAGGTGGCGATCGTGATCAAGTGAAAGCAATTAAAGAGGGTATTTGTGATTATTCACTCGGAAATAGCTATTACTTTGGCAAAATGTTAGAAGATGAAAAACAGCGTGCTTGGGCAGAGTCTGTTTATATCAACTTCCCTAACCAAACCACCACAGGTACGCATGTGAATATCAGTGGTGTTGCTGTGGCAAAATATTCAAAAAATAAAGAAAACGCATTAAAGCTCGTTGAATTTTTAAGTAGCGACAAAGCACAACATCTTTATGCAGAATTAAATCATGAATATCCAGTGAAATCAGGGGTAGCCGTTTCTAAATTAGTTGAATCTTGGGGAAGTTTTAAAGCAGATACATTACCACTCAATGATATTGCGAAAAACTATGACAAAGCATTGAAATTAATTGATGAAGTAAAATTCGATATTGAATAATTTATTCTTATTGTAGTTTTTTAATTAGGCGGTTGTGGAAGCAACTGCCTTTTTCTGTTTTTCACTTTTTAGATTAATGAGTTGTGATTAAATTTAATAAACCATTTTCTCAGCTAACTGTTTTTCTCTTAATCGGCTTTTTTGTGATGCCAATAGTGGCATTACTCTATCAGGCAGGAAAAGGCTCATTACAGAGTTTACAACACCTATGGAATACGGTATTAACCGATTATTTTATCAACTCACTGTTATTAGTATGCGGGACAGTGGGAATTAGTCTAATTTTCGCTATACCAACAGCATATCTGGTTTCACGTTATCAATTCAAAGGGCAGCATCTTTTACAATGGCTACTTTGTTTGCCCTTAGCTATTCCTGCTTATTTATCGGCTTATTTATATACAGATCTTTTAGACTATCCAGGTATTATTCAACAATGGCTGCGGGCGATTTTTGGCTGGCAGAGTATTCATGATTACTGGTTTCCATCAATTCGAAGTCTAGGGGGAGCCTGTTTTATTTTAGCGTTATCCCTTTATCCTTATATATTTTTGTTAACCCGTTTGGCACTCCTTGAGCAATCAGAAAATTTGACACAAAGTGCTAAATTATTGGGTGCTTCTACAACGCAAATTTTTTGGCGTATCACTATACCTTTATTACGCCCTGCGATTTCTGTTGGTTGTGCTTTAGTGGCAATGGAAACGTTAGGTGATTTTGGTACGGTTTTCTATTTTGCGGTGCCAACGTTAACAACGGCAATTTATGATACTTGGTTAGGATTAGGTGATTTACAAGCAGCCGCACAAATTGCAATTTCAATGTTGGCTTTATTAAGCCTATTTATTGGGATTGAACGTTATGCGAGACGTAAGCAACAACATTATCAACGAGGTTGCGAACAAACACATCAATATCAATCTTTAACCAGATGGTGGGAAAAAGGCTTAGTGGTTTATAGTTGGTTATTAGTTTTGTTAGCTTTTCTACTTCCACTGTTTCAATTAAGTTATTGGGCTTATCACTATTTTACGGAGGCATGGACAACAAACTTTTTTCAATATGCAAAAAATAGCTTGTTAGTCTCTAGCGTTGCGGCAATCATCAGTGTGATATTGGCATTATTGCTGCATTTTTTGCAAAGAATGACTCAAGTTTCATTTGCGAGAGTGGGATTGCGGATTGGGGCTTTAGGGTATGCTGTACCAGGCACGGTTTTAGCGATTGGGCTGTTGATACCGCTGACTATTGCAGATCATCAACTGTACCAATTAACAAATTGGTTAGGCATACTACCATTAGGATTAATCTTTTCAGGATCAATTTTTGCCTTAATCACTGCGTTTGTGATCCGTTTTTCTGCGATGTCGATTGGGAGTATTGAAACGGCATTAAATAAAATTCCTCCTTCGTTAGAGATGGCAGGGAAAACATTGGGGCATTCTGCCTTAGCCGTTGGTTGGAAAATTCATTTACCGCTATTGCGCAAAGGTATTTTAACGGCATTATTGTTTGTGTTTATTGAGAGTATGAAAGAGTTAAATGCTTCATTACTATTACGCCCATTTAACTTTGATACCTTAGCAACACACGTTTTTACCTATACTTCTGATGAACAACTAGAACGCGCAGCATTGCCAGCGATTGTATTAATTATAGTCGGGTTAATTCCTGTAATGATGTTGACCCGCTCGTTATTAACAAATAGAACAAAATAGATGATGAATACTTTATCGATTACACAGTTAACGTGTGGTTATCACGATAACACCATATTACAAGATCTAAATGTCGTGTTAGAACAACAAGAGATTGTGTGTTTATTAGGTTCAAGTGGGTGCGGTAAGACCACGTTATTAAAAGCGATTGCTGGGTTATTGCCTTTGCGTGCAGGAAAGATAATGCTGACAGGCAATGATCTGACAACGACGCCATTGGAGCAACGTCAAATTGGTTTCATTTTTCAAGATTATGCCTTATTTCCACATCTCACAGTGGCAGAAAATATTACCTTTGGTTTGCATCAGAAAAGTCGTCAACAGCAGCAAACTATCTTAGAAGAAATGGTTAAGTTGGTTCATTTACAGGGCTTAGAACAACGTTATCCACATCAACTATCAGGTGGACAACAACAACGCGTTGCGATTGCACGAGCATTAGCTTGTGAGCCGAAACTATTATTGCTTGATGAACCCTTTTCAAATATTGATAGCCAAGTACGCTATCAAATGATCGAAGAAATTCGTACGATTTTAAAACAGCAAGCCGTACCTGCAATTTTTGTTACCCATAGTAAAGAAGAAGCCTTTGTTTTTGCGGATAAACTCGCTTTAATGGATCAAGGTAAAATTATTCAATTTGGTACACCTTATGAACTTTATCATCGACCAAATTCACGTTTTGTCGCTGAGTTTTTAGGTAAGGTAAATTATCTTCCTTGTCAACGACAGGCGTATAGATTGGTATCACCGTTTACTTATTTTGATTTAACGCAAGTAACGGTGGCAAATAAACCATCTCTGCAAGAACAACAAAATTATACTGTGTTAATTCGTCCAGAAGATATTGACTTACATCTATGGGAAGAAGATATTCCTACGCAACCAATTTTGCCAATGACAGCGTATGCAACGGTTGAACGACGGATTTTTTTAGGCGGTTTTTATCGTTATCAGTTGAAATTAGTCTCTCTTACTAATGTAGGAGTGAAAAATGAACAACTAATGATAGTTCATCATACCCAAGATTACCCATTAGGAAGCCAAGTACAACTAAAGTTACAAGCAAAAAACATCATTGTATTTGATGCAGCATAACAGGAGATAGTGAAATAGTGTATGCTACTTTTCTGATTGAGGATAAAGCGTACAATACAAGACTACTCTTAAATATCGTGGAGGTAATTTATATGGCAAAACGTAAAATCGTTTTATATACCGTGATACCCGATGATCTGAAACAGCGTTTAATGGAACATTTTGAGGTAATAAGTTTTGCAGGAATTGATCAAAACAATTACCAAAATTTTATTACTGCATTATCTGAGGCTGAAGGATTAATTGGTTCTGGGGTGAGTATTAAAGGTGAGGTGTTATCTAAAGCTAAGCAGTTAAAAGCTATTTCAACCATTTCTGTAGGATATGATTATTTTTCTGTTGAAGAGTTAACAGCACGGAATATTCGTTTAATGCATACGCCAGGTGTATTAACTGATACAACAGCGGATTTAATTTTTGCATTGTTATTGACAACGGCAAGACGTATTGTTGAAACCTCAGAATTTATTCATCAAGGCCGATGGACAGAAAGTATTGATAGCTCACTATTCGGTGTAGATGTTCATCATAAGAAAATCGGTATTCTTGGTATGGGAAATATCGGCGAAGCGGTAGCAAAACGTGCATATTGTGGTTTCGATATGGAAGTGTTGTATTTTAGTCGCCAACGTAAACCAGCAGTTGAGCAAAAATATCAAGCTATATGGTGTGAATTAGATCAATTACTAAAACAAGCAGATTTTGTCTGTATTACGTTACCACTAACATCGGATACTGAAAATTTAATTACTCGAGAAAAACTAGCGTTAATGAAATCATCTAGTATTTTGATCAATGGGGGCCGAGGTAAAATTATTGATGAAGATGCATTAATTGAAGCATTGCAGACAAAACAGATCTTAGGTGCAGGATTGGATGTGTTTGTACAAGAGCCATTACCGACAAATTCTGCGTTACTGACATTACCAAATGTAGTATTAGCTCCACATATTGGTTCGGCCACGTTTGAAACTCGCTATAAAATGGCTGCATTAGCGGTAGAGAATTTAATTGCCGCATTGCAACCAGAAAAACCAAAGCATAATTTGGTGAATAAAGAAGTCGATTAAAACAAAGTTCTCTCAGATCTTATCTGACCAATGACAACACAGTTCTAGGCTTGTAACATTGACATTTTTCTCACTCTTTTAAATGGAGAAAATGTCAATGACTTACCCAATAAATCCCTTATTTGATGATATTGCGATAGATCAAAAAAAAGTGATTTCCCGTTTCGTTAAAATCTCATTATTTTTCATATAGTTAAAGTATTTTTGATTAAGTGATTTTGTGATTATTACTCCCAAATGGGTATAAATGCGCTCTAGATAAAAATACCACCAATGGCTAGCTTATGTTAGAATTCTGCTCCGTTAAATTAGTCTAGCCAATCAGCAGTAAATATATGAATTCAATCAATCAGTTACAGGTTAATGATTTAAGTTGCCAACGCGGAGAGCGTATTTTATTTGCTGATGTTAATCTTCAATTTCAAAGCGGTGATTTTGTCCAAATCGAAGGACATAATGGCGTAGGCAAAACGACATTATTGCGTGCATTGAGCGGGCTTTCACGCCCAAGAAAGGGTGAAGTGCTTTGGAATAATCAAGCAATTTTACAGCAGCAAGATGAATTTAATGAAAATTTGCTGTTTTTAGGACATCACGCAGGCATTAAACCTGAATTGACCGCATGGGAAAATCTCCACTTTTTCCAACGTACTACCAATAGCCGTAAGCAACCAGAAGTGTTATGGGAAACGCTGCAAGTAGTAGGATTATTAGGTTATGAAGATATTCCAGCAAGTCAATTATCGGCAGGGCAACATAAACGTGTCTCACTAGCAAGACTATGGTTATCTACTGCGCCATTATGGATTTTAGATGAGCCCTTTAATGCGATAGATAAACGAGGCGTTCAGGTTTTAACCCATTTATTTGAATTCCATGCTAGTCAAGGTGGAATCGTGATTATTACCAGCCACCAAGATGTACCGAGTGATATTGTGCAAAAAGTACAACTAGAAAAATATAAATTTGTAGAAACAGAATAGAAACAATGATTTTTTACGACATCATTAAACGTGAATTACAAATTGCAATGCGGAAACCGAGTGAAGTATTAAATCCACTATGGTTTTTTTTAATTGTTATTACGTTATTTCCTCTGGTTGTTGGTCCAGAACCACAATTATTGGCACGTATTGCACCTGGAATTGTCTGGGTTGCCGCATTGTTGTCAGCATTATTATCATTTGAACGTTTGTTTAAAGATGATTATTTAGATGGCTCATTAGAACAACTCCTTTTATTACCTATCCCACTTTCGATGACGGCATTGGCGAAAATTTTTTCTCACTGGCTGTTAACTGGATTTCCTTTAATTCTGTTATCGCCTATTGCTGGTCTATTACTCTCATTAGAAATTGATGTCTGGTGGGCATTAGTACAGACCCTATTTATAGGCACACCGATCTTAAGTTGTATTGGTGCAGTTGGTGTAGCGTTAACTGTTGGGTTACGAAAGGGTGGGGTACTGCTTAGTCTATTAGTCGTGCCATTATTTATTCCTGTTTTAATTTTTACAGCAGCAGTTTTGGATTCAGCCGCATTACATCTTAGTTATGGTGGGCAATTAGCAATTCTGGCAGCAATGTTAGTTTTAGCATTGGTGAGTTGTCCATTTGCGGTAGCTGCAGCATTACGTGTTAGTTTGCATTAATCAATTTAAAGGTAAAAGATTATGTGGAAATGGTTACATCCATACGCAAAACCTGAAACGCAATATCGCATTTGTGGAAAATTATCGCCAATTTTAGGGATAGCGAGCTTGTTGTTATTAGCTGTTGCTGTTGTATGGGGATTAGGTTTTGCCCCCGCAGATTATCAACAAGGTAATAGTTTTCGCATTATGTATATTCATGTGCCAACAGCGATTTGGTCTATGGGAATTTATGCTTCAATGGCAGTTGCAGCGTTAGTCGCATTGGTTTGGCAAATTAAGCAAGCCAATTTAGCAATGGTAGCGATGGCACCAATAGGGGCATTATTTACCTTTTTAGCGTTGGTAACTGGTGCGGTTTGGGGAAAACCGACATGGGGAACATGGTGGGTCTGGGATGCTCGTTTAACCTCAGAATTAATTCTGTTATTCCTCTATTTTGGAGTAATCGCATTATATAGTGCATTTCAGGATAAGACTGTTGGTGCAAAAGCGGCAGGAATATTATCAATTGTCGGTGTAATCAATTTACCAATTATTCACTTTTCAGTGCAATGGTGGAATACCTTGCATCAAGGTGCGAGCATCACAAAATTTGAGAAGCCTTCTATTGCAACAGAAATGTTAATTCCACTGTTATTAGCCATTTTTGGTTTTATGTTATTAAGTCTATATTTAACAGTGATCCGTTATCGTAATGAACTATTGAACGCAGATAAAAAACGCCCTTGGGTACAAGCGTTGGTACAAAAAATCTAAATAAAAGGAATAGCAAAATGACACCATTTTTTGATAGTTGGAGTGCTTTTTGGCAAATGGGGAATCATGGATTCTATGTTTGGCTTTCTTATGGGATTTCATTGGTTGCGATTCTTTTATTTGTGATTATGAGTCATCGTGATAAACGCAAAGTACTTAATGAAGTGCAAAAAGAGATCCAACGTCAACAACGAATTAAACAACAAACTACAACGGAGAACCGTTTATGAATCCACGCCGTAAATCAAGATTGTATTTAGTATTATTTGTGGTGGCAGGAATCAGTATTGCTGCTGGTTTGATGCTGTATGCGTTACGCCAAAATATCGATTTGTTTTATACGCCGAGTGAAGTGATTTATGGTAAGAACAATGATGCGGATTTAAAACCTGAACCAGGTCAACGAATTCGGGTTGGTGGTATGGTAGTAGAGGGATCAGTACAACGTGATCCAAATAGTTTAAAAGTAAAATTTAAACTGAATGATATTGGACCATCAATAGATGTTGAGTATGAAGGGATTTTGCCAGATCTGTTCCGTGAAGGACAAGGCATTGTGGCACAAGGTACTTTAAAAGATGCGACTACATTAGTGGCAAGTGAAGTATTAGCGAAGCATGATGAAAATTATGTTCCACCTGAATTGGGTGAACAGATGAAAAAGGTCCATAATCCAATGGGCGTGTCGGCTAAAGATCTCACTAGTGAATCAGAACGTGACAAAATGCAACTTGAACAGCAAGCTGAGGAGAAAAAATGATTGCTGAATTAGGGAATTATGCCTTAGCACTTGCTTTAGCGATTGCAATTTTATTAACAGTCGTACCATTATGGGGCTTACGGCAAAATAGCCCCTTATTAATTTCATTAGCTCGACCAATGGCATTAGGGCTATTTATTTCACTCTCATTTGCTTTTTTCGGATTAATGTATTTGTTCGCAATTAATGATTTTAGCGTGCAGTACATTGTAAATAATTCGAATAGCCAATTACCTATCTATTATCGTTTATCTGCCGTTTGGGGATCGCATGAAGGATCGCTGTTGTTATGGATTTGGCTATTAAGTTGTTGGTGTTTAGCAGTAGCTATTTTTAGCCGTCAATTACCACAAGAATCGGTGGCAAGAGTATTGGCAGTAATGGGAATGATCAGTATTGGCTTCTTGGTATTTGTGATTTTTGCCTCTAATCCATTTACGCGTACTTTCCCTGATTTTCCAGTGGATGGCAAAGAGTTAAATCCAATGTTGCAAGATATTGGCTTAATTTTTCATCCACCATTGTTGTATATGGGATATGTTGGATTTTCTGTGGCGTTTGCCTTTTCGATTGCCTCATTAATGAGTGGTAATTTGGATACCGCTTGGGCAAGATGGTCTAGACCTTGGACATTAGCTGCTTGGTGCTTTTTAACACTAGGCATTGTGTTAGGCTCATGGTGGGCGTATTACGAACTCGGCTGGGGTGGCTGGTGGTTCTGGGATCCTGTGGAAAATGCGTCATTTATGCCTTGGTTAGCCGGAACAGCATTATTACATTCACTTGCAGTCACTGAAAAGCGGGGTAGTTTTAAAGCGTGGACAGTATTGCTCGCTATCTTAGTTTTTTCCCTTTGTTTATTAGGAACATTCTTAGTTCGTTCTGGCATTTTAGTGTCAGTACACGCTTTCGCCTCTGATCCAACACGAGGGTTATTTATTTTAGCCTATTTAGTTGTTGTGATTGGTGGCTCACTCGGTCTTTATGCTTACAAAGGAAGTGAAATTCGTTCTCGTGATAACTTCCAACGTTATTCAAGAGAATCGATGTTATTGCTTAACAATATCCTCTTAATGACAGCTTTAGCGGTTGTGTTGTTAGGCACATTATTACCATTAGCACATAAACAATTAGGGCTTGGTTCAATTTCCATTGGTGCACCATTCTTCGATCAAATGTTCTTAATTATTATGGTGCCATTTGCGTTGTTATTGGGTATTGGGCCATTAGTAAAATGGCGTCGTGATCAATTCTCTGCGATTCGTAAACCAGTGGTTATCAGTGTTATTGCGATGGCATTATTTGGTTTTGCTTTACCCTTCGTCATCGCTGATAAAATCACGGTGAGTGCGGTATTGGGCAGTATGATGACATTGATTATTGCCTTACTAAGTTTGTATGAGTTACAGCAACGTGCGACGCATCGTACTGGTTTTCTACAGGGGCTAACGAAATTATCACGTTCACATTGGGGAATGTTCTTAGCACATATTGGTGTAGCCGTAACGGTATTTGGTATTGCGTTTAGCCAAAATTTTAGTATTGAAAAAGATGTACGAATGAATATTGGTGATAGTGTTAATGTAGCTGGCTATGATTTCAAATTTAACCAAGTACAAGATAATAATGGTCCTAACTATCTTGGTGCAACAGCATCAATTGTTGTGAGTAAAGGACAGCAGTACATTACCACGTTAAATGCGGAAAAACGTTTTTATCAAGTTAGCCGTATGAGTATGAGTGAGGCAGCAATTGACGGTGGTATCACACGTGATCTCTATGCGGCATTAGGGGAACGTTTAGATAATGGTGCATGGGCGGTACGCCTCTATTACAAACCATTTATTCGTTGGATTTGGTTTGGTGGTTTATTAATGGCTATCGGTGGTGTGCTATGTATTTTTGATCGCCGTTATCGTTTTAGTAAGTTAGTTAAAGGAGTCACAAATGAATAAGAAATTGTATCTACCTTTAATTGTTTTTGCTTTGTTTGTGGTGGTGGCAACCGTAGCTTTGATTCGTAATGCACAAGGCGATGATCCTAAAGCGCTAGAGTCAGCATTAGTTGGAAAAAGTGTTCCAATGACGACGACAGCAGTTGATCTATTTGATAAAACAAAACAGTATGATCAACAGTTATTTAAGCAAGGCAAACCAGTGTTATTAAATGTCTGGGCAACATGGTGCCCAACTTGTTATGCAGAACACCAATATTTAAATCAATTAGCTAAGCAAGGTATTACGATTATTGGCGTGAATTATAAAGACGATACCGAGAAAGCGAAAAAGTGGCTCAATGATTTAGGTAATCCTTATCAAGAGGTGATTGAAGACCAAAAAGGGAGCTTTGGTTTAGATCTTGGGGTTTATGGTGCACCAGAAACTTTTGTCGTGGATTGCCAAGGTATTATTCGTTATCGTTATGCAGGTGATGTGAATCCAAACGTTTGGCAACAAACGTTACAACCGCTTTATCAAAAATATGCTGCGGAGGATGTATGTTCAGCCAAATAAAACGGATCTTACTGTTATTTGTGATCATTTTCTCCGCTAACTCGGCAATAGCAGCAATCGAGGCTTTGCATTTTCGTTCGCAAGCAGAAGAGCAAACTTATCATGAACTGACGCAAGAATTACGCTGTCCGCAATGCCAGAATAATAATATTGCCGATTCTAATGCGTTGGTGGCAACGGATATGCGAGCAAAAGTGTTAGAGTTGTTGCAACAAAATAAGAGTAAACAAGAAATTATTGATTATATGGTGGCACGTTATGGCAATTTTGTTACTTATGATCCACCAGTCACTGCGGGTACTATTATTTTGTGGATTGCACCTTTAGCTCTAGTTTTATTAGGTATAGGATTTTTGGTTCGCAGACGTAAAAGTTTACCAACAGAGCAAAATATCGAAAGTACGCTTGATGCTGAACAGCAAGCACGTTTGCAGCAATTATTAGAGAAGGAAAAAGAGTAATGAGTTTTTGGTTAAGTGCATTAGGCTTGACATTAGTTGTCGCATTAATTTGCTTTTTCCCACTATTACGCCAAGCCAAAGTGCAAAAGAGCATACAACGTGAGGCGTTTAACAAAGCATTCTACTTTGATCGTGTTAAAGAGATTGAACAGGCTGCGGCACAGGGTTTATTGGATAATGAGCAACAATTAAAAGTAGAGTTGCAACAAGCACTATTATCTGATATTCCAACTCAGACGCAAACACAAGCAGAATCACAACAACGATTTGGTAAAGTCTGGTTTGTAACTGGTTTTTTATTACTGTTTGCTTTAGCTGGGGCAAGTTATTTTGCTGTTGGATCTTGGCGAATGGAGTCAATGCTAGAACAGACATATCAAAAGCTGCCGCAATTTTTTGCACGTTTGCAAGATGAGAAACAAAAACCACTTTCAGATACAGAAATTGAACAGTTTATTGTGGCGTTAAGACAAGATTTACAAAAGAATCCAAATAATGCAGAAAATTGGTGGTTATTAGGGCAAATGGGAATGGCAACGGATAAAGCGCAATTAGCTATGGATAGTTATGCTAAAGCCTATCAATTAGCACCGAATGATGTTACCTATAAATTAGCCTATGCTAGAATTTTAATGTTCTCACAAGATCAAAATGATAATAGTCGAGGACGAACCTTGTTATCAGAAGTGATTCGCCAAGATCATACTAATGCAGATGCGTTAGGGTTATTAGCATTTGATAGTTTTCAGCGTGGTGATTTTAAAATGGCGATTGTGAGTTGGAATATGATGTTACAACTTTTGCCGAAAGATGATCCAAAACGTGAATTACTGGAACGTAGTATTGATAATGCTCGTCAAGAATTACAACGCCAAGAGCAGAGTAAATCACAAAATCCATAAAGATCATTGATGATTTACTAAATGTTCATAAAATTCATTTCATAATAACTAATTCGCCCCTTCAAACAGAAGAGGCGAATTTAAAAACTCTCTAATTTTCTCTTTATCTACGCAGTTTTGCGGCAACATAACTACAGCTTGCGGTTAATTTTAGCTGGTGCTGTGTAGTGAAGTCTAATAAGGCTTGGAATAGTTTTTGTGCAATTCCTTGATTGCGTAAACTCGGATCAACGAAAGTGTGATTGGCATCAATTGTTTTGGTATTTATATATTCGTAGGTTAATTCTGCTAATCGCTTATTTTCGACTTGAATAAAAAATGTGCCAAATTGACCATTATCAGTATGTTCAATAGCATAATCAGTCATTGTATTTTCTCCATAAATTCATCAATTTCCGTACTGAAAGGGCTTTCTTCACTTGGAATTCTTTTTTCTTCTGCTGCCCATTCACCAAGGTCAATTAGTTGACAACGTTTACTACAAAATGGTCGATATGGACTTTGTTCCGACCAAATCACACTTTTTTTGCAAATGGGGCAAGGTACAGAGATAATTTCGTTATCTGTATTTGACATATGTTTTCCTGTTATTGGCTTAATTGTAAATAATATTGGTGTAATTTCATTACTTCAGTTTTTAAACAATCTAAATTTTCTGCAAAAGGTTGTTCATTATTAATAATATCGTCTGCTTTTGCTAAACGCTGTTGGCGAGAAATTTGAGATTGCATAATTTTACGAATTAGACTTTCGCTATTTTTATCTCGTTGAGTTGCTCTTTTAATTTGGGTTTCTTCACTAACATCAATGACTAAAATACGATCACAAAAACGTTCTAACTGATTTTCAAATAATAAAGGTACAACCCATAAAACATAAGGTGCAGTGATATTGTGTAATTGTGCGAGCATTTCAGTACGAATTGCTGGATGTAGCAGATTATTTAGCCACGTTTTTTGTTCAGGATCCTGAAAAACTTTTTGACGTAATGCAGCACGATCTAATTCACCACTTGGTAATAAAATATTGCTACCAAAATGATTAACAATTTTTTCTAGTAAAGGTGAACCTTTAGCAACTATTTGTCGAGCAACAATATCGGCATCGACAATAGGGACATTTAATTCAGCAAAAAGTGCAGCAATTGAGCTTTTACCACAACCGATGCCACCAGTTAATCCAACAATATACGGCATAAAAAGAGATATAAGATATTAGTTAAAATTATGATTATTATAATGGTTAAGATCAAAAGATTGAAATTTAAAAAAGTAATTTATTGACTTCATTAATTTTAAAATGTTTAATTTCGCTTATTTATTTTTTGGTTTATTATGTTTTTTATATAAAAAAGGGGAAAACTATGCGAATAAAGGGACTTTTACTTACTTTTATTTCTTCATTGATTCTAGTCGCATGTGGTAGTGGGGGTAGTGGTGGTTCAGAAGGAACGAATAAACAAAATAGTTTTTCTGGAGTGACCCAGAAAATCAGTACACCAGAACCATCAATAAATGCTGTACCAAAAGAATTGCAAGAAAAAGTTAGAGAGAAAAAATTTTTATCCGCTTTAGGTTCTCTTTCGGAGAAGTTTATTACTTATTATGTCGCCTTAGATGGGAAATTAATTGAAAATACTAAGTTTGATATGTCGCAGTTACCTGAAGGATTGAACACAGTAGCATATGAAATAGTTGTACAAGAGAATAAAGATTCCGAACCAATACGAATAAAAAGTTCCGCATTTATTTATAGTCAGCCTTATTCTTTAGTACAAACTGCTTTTATGCCAAATGAATTGCGTCCTAATGAAGAAACTTTTTTGAATGGCACCACTATATTATGGGGCTATCCAACACAAAGAGAATATTTGGATCAGATTGCAACAATATCCCCAACAACCTTTTCATATAAAGGGGATGCTTTTGATGGTAAGACAATAGGAAAATTTGATTATCAAATAGTATTTGCTACTAAAAATGAAATTTATGGCTCAGGAAAGATTTTAGGCTTTGATAAAGCAGGTGAAATAACTTTGAATAGTGCTTTAATTAAAGGGATTAAATTTAACTCAGGAGATGTTCAATGGAGTTTTGTTGGAGATTTAGAGACGACAAAAGTGGGAATGGGACGGTATAGGGCTGCATTATTTGGTCCTAAGGCTGAAGAGCTTACTGGGTTTGCAAGATTAGAAGGTGAGAATAAATTACTATATGATATAGGCTTTGGTGGTAAAAAAATAAGTGAAACACCAGTGAATAATTCTGACAAATAATTTGTAATAATGTATAAGGTTGCCTAAATATTTTTTAGGCAATTTTTTGTTTTTAATGTTTGAGTTAATAAAAGTGCGTTATTTTTTTCTTTCTTATTCTTCTGTAACTATTAGTAGTCTATTAATGTTTGGAATATTATCTGCCAATGCAGCTATTATCAAAGAACATGATTTTAGTTCTGTACATGAACTAACTACGGATACAAATAAATTCTCTTATCCAGACAAAATAGTAGTAAAACAGAATCAAACCTCTTCAATATCTCCTAAAAAACACTCTTTATCTTTGAGATCGTTATATAACCAACCACAACTTTTTAGCTTTATTATTGATCAGGCTATTCGGCAAAGACAATGGAGCTTGGTGAAGCAATTACTTCCTGTATATCGAACTATTAAAGAACACAATCCTTATTTGCTTTGGTATGCCGAGGCTGGTATTAATCATTTGGAACATAATTACTCAGATGCATTCCTCGCATTACAGAATTTATTAACAGTAAAACCAGAATTGGATTATGTGAGATTGGATTTTGCACGAATGTTGGTTGAGGATAAACAGTTTGTTGAAGCGAGAACGGAATTTCAGAGATTGGAAAAAAGTCGTAATCCTCAAATACAACATATTGCAAAAGAAGCAATTAAACAATTAGATGAATTATTTAAAACACAATGGGATATCTCCGCTTATTACTCTCGAAATGATAATGTGAATCAAGCCTCAGATATTAAAACATTGTATTTATGGGGCGTACCATTTACTAAAAATGAGGATTCAATGCCAAAGAGTGGTCAAGGAATTACTTATTCTTTAATGGCTAATAAATTAATATCTATTAAAGGGCATCATTATCTAAATTTTGAAGGGAGTTATAGTGGGACAGAATATTGGGATCAGAAAGATTATAGTGAAAGTACTTTGCGTCTTAGTCCAGGATATTTATATCAAAAATATAATTTTAGTATGAAGTTGTCACCATTTTATGAACAGAATTGGTTAGGAGGGAAAAATTATAATAATCATACTGGAATAGATTTATCCTTTATGCAAAAGATAAATGATAAACAAGTTATTATTCCTTATTTTTCTTATAGTTATAAGCATTATAATGATCCACAGTTATCTGAATACGAAGGCCGTAGATATCAAATAGGGATAACAGTTGCGTATCAATTAACATCGGCATGGCGTATTTTTACTGGAATGGATTATCAGTATGATAATCTTAAAAGTATTGTTGAAACATCACATACCCTTGCTGGAAGAGTTGGATCTCGTTATCAATGGCAAAATGGACTAGGAGTACAATTTAATTTACGTATGGCAGAAAGAAAGTTTGCAGCTCACCATACATTTTTTAATAAAATAAGAAAGGATTATGATTTTTCTGGTACGGTAGCTATTTGGCACGATAAACTTAATTATAAAGGTTTTATGCCAAAATTGGTTTATCAATATCGTAATGTGAATAGCAATATTCCAGAATTATATAGTTGGGATTCAAAAGGAATGAGACTTGAAATTAGTAAGTCGTTTTAGTTTGATTGATTCAACTATTGTTAATACTAAATAGTATAAACATTGCAATAACTAAACCAGGTGCAAAAGGTAGTGCATGGTTTTTATTATGCGTAATGATGTAGTAGGTGATAGTGATTGAACTTGCTAGTAGAAGTAAATAAGGTAATTGCGTTGGTGAAATAAATAGTGCTAAAGCAGAAAATAATAAAATATCTCCCATTCCTAATTTTTCTTTGCCATACCAGAAAAAACAGACAAAGTAACAACTAATACTGCCTATAAAAGCAAAACAGAAACTAATAATGGCTTGTTCTATCGTTAAATGGTTGAGTTGTAGTAGCACGAATAATAAGGCAAGCATAATGATAATGTAGCAATGGACTATGGAAATAAGTCGGTAACGATAATCTAGATAGGCAATTACATAACAGAAACTTAGTAAACAGTAATAAAGATATGTGTGCCACCATAAAGAAGTAGTAAGCAGGCAACTAATTATAAATAACGTATAAATGACAAGATGGATATAACGATCTTTTTTGGGCGGTGTTGGGAGTGCCATTTCATTTCCTAGTTTTTGTATCCAAAGAGGAAATTGTTCTAAATAGAAAATAAAGAGAAAACTAATAAAATAGAGTGAAATCAAGATCATAAGATAATATTGCCTAAATTAAAAATAGGAAGATACATACCAACGATAATTATCCCAATTACAGTTCCAATCATTAGCATCAAGAAAGGTTCAAGTAATTTTGTAAATAACTCAATTTTTGTTGATAAATGTTGCTGAGATTGAGTGGCGAGATATTGTAGTGTTTTGCTTAAATTGCCACTATTTTCACCAATAATGATCATTTGCCTTGCTTGTGGTTGCAGAAATCTATGACTTAATCCATCTGAGAAACGTAATCCTTGCTGTAATGTGACTAAGCATTGCCGTACCTCTTTTTCGAGTAGTGAATGTTGTTGTGTAGAGGAGAATCGGTGTTGTGGTAAGAAAGTTGTTAAACTTTGTTGTAAAGTAATTCCCGCTTGTAACATTGTGGAAAGAATGGAGAAAAAATGGATTGTTTGAATATTGAGATAAATTTTTTGGATAGAGGGAATGATACAAGCCATTTTTAATAAATAAATTTTAACATTAGGTAAGTGTGTAAAAGCGAAATAACCAATAAAAATGCCTAGGCTGAATAGAGCGATAAGGATCCAGAGATATTGTTGCAGAAAATACGAGCAATGTATGAGAATTTGAGTGAGAAAGGGTAGTAATTGTTGCTGTTGTGCATAAAGATCAGCAAAAGTAGGCACAATAAAAAGTAATAAAAATAGCGTTAAAGCAAACGAAATAGTCAACATAGTAACAGGATAGAAGAGGATCTTTTTGACTTGTTGTTGTAGCTGTTGTTGTTGTCTTTTATTTTGTGCGAGTTGTTGAATAATATTGGCGAGTTGCCCACTTTGTTCACCACTATACAATAATTGCCATTCGTGAGGAGATAATAAATTTTTTTCAGTTTGTAGAGCATGAGATAAAGGTAACCCGATATTTAAAGTATGCAGACATCGTTTAATTAGTTGGTAGAGAGACTGATGAGAACATTGTTCTTGTAATAGTTGCAAAGCCTGTTTTAAAGGGACTTCAGCTTGTAAGAGTAACGATAATTGTAGGAAAAATTCAATTTGAATCGCTAAAGTTAAACGAGTCGGTAATTGCCAATTTTTTGAGATAGTTTTTACTATAATGCCTTGTTGGGCTAATCGTTGTCTCGCTTGTGACACATCATCTGCAATAATGCTGCCTTTAATACGATTATGAAAACGATCTTTGCCCCGCCAATTATATTTCGCCATTGAAAACCTCTTCTGTACCGAGAACACGCTCTAATTCTGCAATAGTAGTCATTTGTTGTTGTAATTTTTCTTGAGCGGCTGCAAAAAGCGTTGGATAGTCAGTAATAGCCTGTTGATTTTGATAATGTAAGAATTGAAAAACGCCTATCCGACCAAGATAACCATCGACACATTGACAATTCAGCGAAGTGGAATCACATAATTGACAACGTTTTCTCACTAGGCGTTGTGCGATGACTAATAGTAAGGAGTTGGCGAGTTCATGTTGTGTGATACCAAGTTGTTGCAAACGAGATATTGCACCTATTGCTGTATTAGTATGTAGTGTGGAGAGTACAAGATGTCCTGTTTGTGCAGCTCGGAGGGCTATTTCAGCTGTTTCTTGATCACGAATTTCACCTACCATAATCACATCAGGATCTTGACGTAAAAAACTGCGTAGTAATGCGGCAAAATTTAAGTTAATAAGCGGATTAACTTGGGTTTGGATAATACCATCTAGTTGTAATTCAATTGGATCTTCGGCAGTAAGAATATGTCTGCTATCTTTATTTAGATAATGTAATGCACTGTATAACGTCAGGCTTTTACCGCTGCCTGTTGGACCCGTAACGAGAATTAATCCTTGTGGTTGTGCTAAGGCTCGAGTAAAAAACAACGTTTGTTGTGCTGTCATCCCTAATGCAGAAAAGTCAGAAAATACGGGGGTATTATGTTGTAAGCGTAGGACAATTTTTTCTCCATATTGTGTGGGCAAGGATGATAAGCGAATATCTAAGGTTTCTCCAAACGTTGTTTGAAAACGAAAACGACCATCTTGTGGCAAGCGTATTTCATTAATATCTAAGCGAGCTAATAATTTTAGTCTCGCATTTAACCGTTGTCCGATTTGAAAAGATAAGCTGTCTTGTTTTTGCAGGACCCCATCAATACGAAAGCGAATCTGAAAAGATTTTTGTAATGGTTCAAGATGAATATCTGAAGCGGAAACTTGTAAACTTTTTTCTAGTAAATGGTTAAATAATTGGATAAGTGGTTCATTTGGTTCTACTACTGTGGTTTCATCATTAAACTGTTCTGTTGTAGTGTATTGTTGTAGAGTCGTTTCGTGAATATTTGGTTTACTCACATCATCACGCATACTTTGCAGTAATTGTTTTAAAGCATATTGTCCAATAACAATTGGTTCAATAAGTTTACCACTTAGAAAAGAAAAGGTTTCGCAGGCAGCAATATTATCTAATGATTCTATGGCTAACCATAATTGCTGCTTATCTTCTTGAATAGGAACAGCTAAATAACGCAATAATAAGTCATATTGAGCTTGATTACGTTGCCATTGTTGTTCGGAAATTTCGAAGACTGTTTGGTGATCTAACGAGGTAACTTGATACGACATTATGGTGTCCCCGCATTTGTTTGACAGAAACCAGCAGGGAAAAGACCATTATCACCAGTACATTGAATCGACCATTCAATGAGTCCATTTTGTGTATTCGTTGGTGTCATTTGGTAAGAGATATTTTCTAATGAACCTTTGCCAGAAACAGAAATTACGCCTGCATTAATTGAAATATCGTTTAAATATTTAAATTTGCTCATATCGCTAGGTTTGTTTTGGATACCATTTTGCCCAGCAGAACATTGGTTTTTCTTTGCATTATAAAGACATAATTCTACTTCGGCTTTGTAAGGGGTGGCGGCTTGAATTAATTCTGAAATAGCTGCTTTTTTGGTGTAGCTCTGATAAGAGGGAATTGCAATCGTTGCTAAAACGGCAATAATAGCAATTACCATCATAAGTTCAATTAACGTAAAACCAGAATAAAAAGATCTTAATAATCTAGAATGTAGCAACATTAACAATTCCTCATATGAAAAAGACAAGTTTAAATATGACAAAAATTGATTTAATCGCTGAGCGAGTTGTTGCACTATTGTGATTTTGATCGAAGAAAGAGAATTTTATGTATCAAATTAAGCAAGGAATTTTACAAGACGTTATTCAAATTCCCTCTCCACATTATGATCAACGTCCTAATTTAGATGATATTTCATTATTAGTTATTCATTATATTAGCTTACCACCAGAACAATTTAGTGGTTGCTATATTGATGATTTTTTTCAAGGAAAATTAGATCCTACTATCCATCCTTATTTTGCTGAAATTTATCAACAACGTGTTTCGGCACATTGTTTAATTCGGCGTAATGGTGAGATTAGACAGTATGTCAATTTTAATGATCGTGCTTGGCATGCAGGATTATCTCAATTTCAAGGGCGAGAAAAGTGTAATGATTTTGCGATTGGTATTGAATTAGAGGGAAGTAATTCTCAACCATTTACTACACAACAATATTTGACGCTTATTGAATTGACAAAAACAATTATGCGAACTTATCCATTGATTACTGTAAATCGTATTGTTGGTCATTGTGATATTTCACCAGGACGAAAGATCGATCCAGGACAATATTTTGATTGGGATTATTATCGTAAGATGGTTTCTGAAAGTCATTGATTACCCATTTTCAGGCATTAAAGCTCAGAAGAGAAAGGACTATACTATTTCAAAAAGGAGAAGAAAATGGAAAATCCGTTTATTGCCCATTGGTCTTCTAAAGGCAATACACTTTGTTTGGGACATTGGGAAATCACTTATCAAGGCAATCCAATTCATTTACCAGAAGATCGTCGTGAACATGATATGGGAACACGAGGAATCTACAACTTCATTGATCCTGAAGACGAATTATATTTAGAAGGTTTGGATGAAAATGATTGGATTTTAGAAAATATTGGTTGGTTAACTGATGTTTTTATTGAGGAAAATATTCCTATTGAAGAACAATATTTTCGTTTTTTTTATCAAGCAGTAAATCGCGATGACTGGCGCTGTGGTAGTTGTGGTGGTTGTATATAATTGATGATAAGTAGAAGGGTAAAAAGATTTTCAGATTGTTAAGGTTCTTGTTTATAATTACCTCCACTGTGGTAGCTAATCTTTTTACTCTATGTTTTTTAATTTAAAAGCACAATTAAATCGTTTACAACGTTATCTTAAGCATAAAGGTCATCAAACTTCCCGCCTTTCCCGTAAAAGTATTGAATTTATTTGTTTGCTCTGTGGAGCATTATTAGTAGCACTCGTTTCTTGGGGATTTGCTACCTTAGTTGAGTTGGGTTTAGAAATTAATACATATTTAGTTAATCTGCATCCTTGGGTAGCGTGGGTATTATTACCATTCGGTATGGCAATTTTAGCTTGGTTTACACAACGATTTACCCCTTATGTTGCGGGCAGCGGTATTCCGCAGGTGATTGCTTCGATTGCATTACCGCATGGTAAGCCTAAAGAAGCGCTAGTACGTTTAGCACAAACGATTTGGAAAATTCCCCTTACCTTTTTAGCAATGTGTTGTGGTGCTTCAGTTGGGCGTGAAGGTCCATCTGTACAAGTTGGTGCTGCCGTGATGTTGTCTTGGGGAAAGTTCTGCCGTAAATATAATTTAGCATTTAAAGGCCTTAGCTATAATGAATTAATTGCAACAGGTGCAGCTGGTGGACTAGCCGCGGCGTTTAATGCACCATTAGCAGGAGTTATTTTTGCTATTGAAGAGATTGGTCGTGGTGCGCCTTTACGTTGGGAGCGTCGAGTATTATTGGGTGTATTAGCAGCTGGATTTATGTTGGTGTTAATTCAAGGAAATAACCCTTATTTCCCACGTTATATGGGAGCAGATGTTGTCGATAATGTGGTGTTATGGCTAGTCACTTGTGCCGTAATTTGTGGATTATTTGGTGGTTTATTTGCGCGTATGTTAGCGAAAGGATTAGCAGCATATTTACCTGCATTGATGCGAGGTTTTGTACGGCGACACCCAATTATTGTGGCGTTTGGATTAGGAATTTTATTAGCAGCGTTAGGAACGTTTACGCATCATCAGACTTATGGAACGGGATATGCCGTTGTTACGCAAGCAATTAATGATCAAGCATTAGATCCCTCATTAGGTATAACTAAATTGTTAGCAACTGTTTTTACTTATTGGACGGGCATTGCAGGTGGTATTTTTACACCAGCATTAACTACAGGTGCGGCGATTGGTAGTAATATTTGGCAATTCACAGGTGGCGTTGTTGATCAGCGTTTTTTAGTGTTATTATCGATGGCTGCATTTTTAGCAGGTTCAACGCAATCACCAGTGACAGCAAGTGTAGTCGTAATGGAAATGACGGGTAGTCAACCAGAATTAGTTTGGCTATTAGCAACGAGTTTAATGGCCTCTATTATATCTCGTCAGATTTGCCCAAAACCGTTCTATCATTTTGCAGCAGGACGTTTTCGTCAACGAATTCAAGAACAAATTAATCAAGAACAACAAAAATTACATGACAATCAATAATCAATTTTATCGAGGGCGTTTTGCAGTTGCCCCAATGTTAGATTGGACAACTAGACATTGCCGTTTTTTTCATCGTCAGTTTAGTCGCCATAGTTTGCTTTATACTGAAATGGTTACTGCACCAGCAATTATTTATGCAAAATATGACCATTTAATTTTTGAACCAGAAGAATTGCCAGTAGCATTACAGTTGGGGGGCAGTGATCCTCAACAGTTAGCACATTGTGCAAAATTAGCGGAACAACGAGGTTATAGTGAAATTAATCTCAATGTTGGTTGCCCTTCAGATCGAGTCCAAAATGGTTTTTTTGGTGCTTGTTTAATGGCCAAAGCAGATCTGGTTGCAGAATGTATTGATGCAATGCAAAAAGTAGTACAGATTCCTGTTACGGTAAAAACACGAATTGGGATTGATGATCTCGATAGTTATGAGTTTTTATGTGAATTTGTGGAGAAGGTCGCAAATACAGGATGCCAAGATTTTATTATTCATGCGCGTAAAGCGTGGTTGTCAGGCTTAAGCCCGAAAGAGAATCGTGAAATTCCACCATTAGATTATTCCCGAGTCTATCAATTAAAACGAGATTTTTCGCAGCTTAAGATTAGTATTAATGGTGGAATTAAAACGATTGAAGAGATAAAACAGCATCTGCAATTTGTTGATGGTGTTATGGTGGGAAGAGAGGTTTATCAAAATCCATCCTTACTAGGATATATCGATCAAGCCTTATTTGATGAAAAAGCTGCGATTATTAGTCCGATTGATGCAGTTGAGAAGATGTTTCCTTATGTAGAACGAGAATTGATAAAAGGAACACCATTAGGACAGATTACTCGTCATATGTTAGGTGCGTTTCAGAATGTACGTGGTGCAAGACAATGGCGTAGACATTTGAGTGAAAATGCACATAAAGCAGGTGCCGGCATTGAAGTATTACAACAGGCATTAGATTTTGTAAGGGTATAATCTTTTTCTAATGTGAGATTAAGCTAAGATTTATAGATATTTATGCTATTCCTGATTTGTAATAGATGAAAATCAAGTTTTTATTGAAGTTACTCACTTTTTCTGTGGTGAAATAGAGTAGAATACAAAAGTTTATTTAACTTAAATTATCAATTAAAGAAGGAGAAAACTATGGCAACTCGCCGCGAATTAGCAAATGCGATCCGCTTTTTAAGTATGGATGCAGTACAAAAAGCAAAATCAGGACATCCAGGTGCCCCAATGGGAA
>NZ_JBHLWA010000035.1:0-24970 GCF_042433085.1 Gallibacterium melopsittaci | reverse complement strand
GGTTATATTTGGTCATAAAAAATCTGCACCTCTGTCTGTTGGATAATAAGTCCAACTTTAGGGGTGCAGATCAATATGCTTTCCTTTTTTCTTTTTAATATATTGATTTTTATATATATTTTTAATTTTTGATTAATTTTATTAAATTATTGTGAATAAAATCACAAATTTCCTAATGTAATAGTCTTGCCCCCCCCCCCCGAAGATTTTATATACTTCGCACTCCATTTAACTTACTAAAGGAAATTTACAAATGAAAAAACTAATTTTAACAACATTAATTGCTGCTGGATTAGGCATTACAGCACAAGGGGCTTTTGCTGCTGCAACGACTGGTACAGCTGGTGTTAATCATTTAGCGGATTCGGATAATCCAACAGTAAATGGTGCTGACGGTATTATCCAAATTCAAGGGAAAGTTGTAGATACTACCTGTACGATTACTGGAAACGCTGGAAAAAATATTAACGTTGATTTACCAGTAGTAAGAACTGAACAATTAGCTGAAAGTGGTAAAACTGCAGGTGATACACCGTTTGATATTAAACTTTCAGGTTGTAAATCACCTAAAATATTAGCCAATGGTGCAAGAGCATTCTTTGATAACAGTAATGAAACCTATGTAGATAGAGCAACGGGGCGCTTAAAAAATATAGCTGCTTCTGCTCCAGCTCAAAATGTAACAGTAGAACTTCTTGAGGGTGATACGGTAATTAATGTTGCAGGTCAAGCAAATAACCAAAATACAACATATAAATCATTTACAGGAGCAAGTGCTACAGCGAATAATCAAAATGGTTCTGTAACCTTAACTTATAAAGCTCGTTACCATGCTGAAGGGGCAGCTACTGCGGGTCCAGTTGTGGCTAGAGTAGAATATCAAATTGAATATCAATAATTATATTCGCTTTCGGGCAGTCCTTCTGCCCGATTTTTCTGTCTTATCTAAGGTATTTCTATGTTAAAAAAACTATTATTGCTTGCCGGTGGTTTATGGCTAGCAACGACTAGCTATGCCAATATTGTGATTACAGGTACACGCATTATTTATCCAGCGAATCAAAAAAATGTCAGTGTGCAACTTTCTAATGTTGGTGATGCGCCAGCGTTAGTCCAAGCGTGGATTGATAATGGTGATCCAAAAGCTACTCCTGAACAAATCAAAACCCCATTTGTGATTATGCCACCGATTTCTCGCGTGGATGCCAATAAAGGGCAAACATTACGCGTGACTTATACGGGCGAAGCCTTACCAACAGATCGTGAGTCAGTATTTTATTTTAATCTGTTAGATGTTCCGCCGAATCCAAAAGATAAAAGTAAAAACTATCTACAAATTGCAATTCGCAGTCGAATTAAACTCTTTTTCCGTCCAACGGATTTAAAAGTGTCGCCAGAAGAGGCGTATAAACAGGTGGAATGGCGTGCACAAGGGAAACAACTGATTGTGAACAATACCACCCCTTATTTTATTACTTATAGTGATGTAGCGGTTACGCAAGGCAGTCGCAAAGTGAAAGTAAGCAATCCAGATATGGTGGCGCCATTTTCGCAGGCAACCTTTAACTTAACACAAGCGGTGTCTGCAACTGGTTCAGTAGAGTGGACGGTAATTAATGATTATGGTGGCAGCCCAACTGGTAGCAGCAAATTACATTAATTGATATGACGAAGTGATAGCAATGAGTCGATTAATGCCAATAAAAAATAAGTTTCGTTTAAATAGTCTGTATATTGCTTTACTGAGCAGTTTAGCAGTAACCGCTTATGCGGATGAATATGCCGAATTTGATGCCAGTTTTTTGCGAGGTGGTAAAGATAAGGACGCAATTGATATTAGCCGATTTAATTATAGTAACCCTACGCCAGCGGGTGAATATGTTGCCGATGTCTATTTAAATAATGAATTGCGTGGACGGATTAATTTGCAGTTTGTCGAAGTGCCTGAAAAAAATAAAACTGCGGTTTGTGCAACAGAGGATTTATTGGCGATTTTAGATCTTAAAGATGATGCTTTTACTGGGGAACAACAGCGTGAACAGGCGGCGTGTGCTTTTTTACCTGAACAAGTGCCAGAAGCAAAAATTAACTTTGATGTTTCCGAATTACGCTTAGATGTAGATGTCCCACAAGCCTTTATTACTCAACGTCCACGAGGCTATATTTCACCAGCACAATGGCAAGATGGCGTGCCAGTGGCGTTTGTACGTTATGATGCTTCGCACTATCGCTATCAATATGCGGATACTGATTCGCAGCAAACTTATTTAGGGATTGATGCTGGGATTAATTTATTCGGTTGGGCATTTCGTCATCGTGGTTCGCAAAGTTGGGATAAACAACAGCGTCTGCCTTATCAAAGTACTTCAACTTATGCACAGCATGATGTGGCTGCCTTGCGTGGACAATTTACCATTGGTGATTTTTATACCAGTGGTACATTGATGGACAGCCTTTCTATTCGAGGAATCCAATTAGCGTCAGATGATCGAATGCTCGCTAGTTCTGTGCGCGGGTATGCACCAATTGTGCGTGGGGTAGCCAATAGTAATGCACGAGTGAGTATCCGTCAAAATGGGAATATCTTGCGTGAGGTGACTGTACCAGCAGGACCATTTGAAATTGATGACCTTTATCCAACGGGTTACGGTGGCGATATTCAAGTAGAAATTTTGGAAGCCAATGGTGAAAGACGCAGTTTTACCATTCCTTATACCGCAGTAGCGCAATTAATCCGCCCTGGATATAGTCGCTATCAAATTGCTGGCGGACGTTATCGTTATGGGAATGAAGTATTTGATGTCAACGTTGGTCAGGCGACGTGGCAATATGGTTTAACCAATAATATTACCTTTAATGTGGGTGGGATTTTTAGTAAAGATTATCATGCGGAATTAGTTGGTTTCTCCTTTAATACGCCGATTGGGGCATTTGCAACCAATGCCACTTTCTCGAATGCCACCTTTAGAACCGCAACAGAACAACAAAAATATAAAGGTTATAACCTCTATGCCAGTTATAACACCCGTTTAGAGCCAACCGATACCAATGTGACTTTGGCGGCCTATCGTTATTTGTCACGGGATTATTACAGTTTGCAAGATGTGATTTTGGCGAATAACCGTGATTTTATGGATGAACGAGGGCTTAATATGCCTCAAAATAGTTATCGCCCAAAAAATCAGTTCCAAGTATCGATTAGCCAAAATCTCAAAGAGGGTTGGGGATCGATGTATTTAACGGGAAGTACCTATACTTACTGGGGAACGGATCAAAAACAAAATGAATATCAAATTGGTTATAGCAACCATTATAAAAGTTTAAATTACAGTTTCTCTTTTTCTCAATCGAAGAATAGCTTTGGTGAATCGGATAGACGGGTATATGTAAGTTTATCATTACCATTAGGTGATGATAGTAGTTCTGCCTACCTTTCCCAAAGTCTGAATTATAGTAAGGCAAATGGTTACTCTGGCTATACCTCTGTTTCAGGGGCATTAGGTGAGGATAGACAATATAGCTATAGTGTGTCGGCGAGTAAGCAACAAGATGGTGGCAGCAACCTTTCTGTTAGCAATAGCTACTCAGGATCATTGGCACAAGTTAATGCATCGTGGGGACGAGATAGCAACAGTAATCAACAAATGTCGTTCGGGGTATCAGGCGCAGTGGTGGCACATCCGAAAGGCATTACTTTATCGAACTCGCTCGGTGATAGTTTTGCGATTATTCACGCAGACGGTGCAGCAGGGGCAAAAATTAATGGTGCGATTGGTAACCGAATTGATTACTTTGGCAACGGAATAGTGCCTTATCTTGAGCCATATAGTGTCAATTATGTGGGCTTAGATAGTAATAATATTCCTGATTCAGTTGAATTATCGGCAACTGAACAACAAGTGATTCCGCGTGCGAATCAAGCGATGTTAATTGATTTTGCAACAACGGTTGGCTCAGTGGTGTTCTTTGAATTAACGGGAATAGATGATTTACCGCCATTAGGAACGGAAGTCTTTGATCAAAACAATCAATCGATTGGTGTTGTGGCACAAGGAGGCAAGATTTATACCCGTGGCGTTGCGAAATCAGGTGAACTGCATATTCGCTGGGGCGATAAACAGTGCCGTGCGGAATATACGATTCCAGAGCAAGAAGAAAATGGGCAGATGATGATTGTGCCTGTGAAGTGTGATTCTAAATAAGGGAATGAGATGAGAAGTCTTTTAGCATATTTATTCTGTATATTTTTTATGCTGCTAAACTTGATGCAACAAGTAATGGCAACAACAATAACCGTTGATGAGAGAACACTTACAATACCAACAGATCAAAACGGAAAGGATGTGCCATGGCAGAATATTGTTTTTCCAGTAACACCGAAGGATCATCCAGTGAGTAGAAAAATTAGTTATGAGTGGAAAATAGGTAGTCTTCCCTCTCAGTATTGTAAGGAATGGCGTTCTTCTTACTGGCTAGAGTTTAAATTTTATCCTTTAACTAATAGTCTTTCTAACTATTTTGACTATCGTTTTACAGTAAATGGTAAGTCTATTCAAGGAGATACAGCTCATCAATATACACCTGCTCGATTTGATGCTACTTTAAATTTAGAATTAGAATTTTCGTTAAAAAATAATGTGCTATATGGCGGAGAAAGGGCAATTATTCCGCAAGGAAGCCCTTTAATAGCAGTGAGTATGTTTTGTATTCATAACCTAGATGGAGGAGATGACTTTAATTATAGTAATCAAAAACAGGCTTATTCTAAATTTAATGTTTTTAAAATAACTTCTGCAGCGGATGCCGAGGTTGCATTTGATAAAACCTGTTCTCTTAGTGAATCGAGTAAAAATTTAGTTGTAAATTTAGATCCTGTTCAGTTATCTATATTAAATAGAGATACTAAAGTGAAAGGGAAAGATTTTACAATCAGCCTAAATTGTCAAAATGCAGTTATTAAACAATCTTATATTGCTGTTTCGGATGCGCTAGATCCTACCAATATGAGTACGATCTTAACTACAGAATCCGGAGATAATGCAGCCAAAGGAGTTGGTATCCAGATAGATGATGAAAACGGAATAGCACTGAAATATGGACCTCTTTCTTTATTACCATTTGCTTATCCTACAGATAATAACCTTACATTATTCTCCAATATTGTTTCTGGTGCTAGAATAGTAACTAAAAAATACACTGCATCCTATATAAAGAATAATAAATCAGAGCTGACTGCTGGTAGTGTGAAAGCAAAAGTGATTTATAATCTCTATTACCAATAACCACCTTACTTACCAAAATGTCGGATAATCTCCGACATTTTTTATTAGATAGCCTTTTGCAGATTAACTGTTTTTTTGATTTTGATTCAAAAAAATCCGATTTGCTATATTCAATTCTATTGGGTTGTGCTACTTTTACTGCCGTTTGTGTTTAATTTTATAGATAAAGGAAGGGAAACATAATGAAGTGGATTTTACAACCGCAAGCCGTATTTAGTGCATCACCTGTGGTGCCAGTTATGGTCATCAAAAAATTAGAAGATGCGTTGCCAATGGCAAAAGCGTTACAAGCAGGTGGCATTAATGTTTTTGAGATTACTTTGCGTAGTTCAGTCGCATTAGAGGCAATTAAATTATTAAGTAAAGAATGCCCAGAGGCATTAGTGGGGGCAGGAACAGTTTTATCTGCCGAACAATATGATCAAGCGGTTGCAGCAGGAGCGAAATTTATTATTTCTCCAGGAGCAACGCCAGCTTTATTAAAACATGCAGCTGCAGGTGATGTTGCATTAATTCCAGGAACAGCAACGCCATCAGAAATGATGCAGGCGTTAGAACTTGGTTATGATCATCTTAAATTTTTCCCAGCAGAAATTAATGGCGGAGCAGCTGCATTAAAAGCGATTTCGGCAGCATTACCACAGTTAAGTTTCTGTCCAACTGGCGGTGTTTCACCAAAAAATGTGGCAAATTATCTTGCGGTTGATTGCGTGAAAACTATCGGTGGCTCTTGGATGATTCCTAATGATGCCGTAGCAGCAGGTGATTGGGCTAAAGTGGAACAATTAACCGCAGAAGCGGTTGCATTAGTGAAAAGTTTGCGTGGTTAAGTGTGTTTAAATCGCATTGAATGGAGATTCCCTCGTATCAGGAGATCTGTACGAGGGAATTTTTATTAGTGAGATAAACGATTGATTGCGTTAGATACTTCTTGATCTTGGTGGATCTCTTTAATCGCATCGTCAAATGCTTGTCCTAACACTTTTTGGATCTCTTCGGTTTTGGCTGTAAATGCACCTTCTTGTGAACGGCGAGTTTCTACGTTTTTGCTGTATTCGCCTTTAGCACTTTGTACTTGGATAGTAAGTTGTACTGTGGCATCAACTTTATAGCGTACGTTGCCTTGGTTCACATTCGCATAGAATTGTTTGATATTAACAGTAACATTAGTTGGGGCATTGCTTGGTAATACACGGAAACCTTTACTATTTAAATCTTGTTGCATTGATTGTTGGAATAACTCTGCAACAGAAGGTTGTGCATATACAGGGAATAATTGGCCATTGTTGGTGTATTGTGAAACGGCTTGGTTTGCACGTAAGTCACGCGAGTTTACACTCACATTGCTCATTTGGTTTTGTGAATTAAATGGGCCTACTGCAGCAGGTGGTGTGAACGTGATAGTATTCGGTGGTGTTTGACAACCTGCAAGAGCAAAGCTGGCAAGAAGAATACTTGCAAAAGAGAGGCGTTTTAAAGTTTTATACATAATTAGTGTCCCTATTTGATCAGTTAAAAGGTTTATGACGTTGAATACATCAGTACATGGTATAAAATAGCGAATATTTATATAAATTACACGATTAGTCAAAAGAAATTATGAATAAACAGCAACAAATTACCCTTTTACTTCAACAAGAATTCTCACCCGTTCATCTTGAAATTATTAATGAGAGTCATATGCACAGCTCAGGTAAAGGAGATGAATCCCACTTTAAAATTATTTTGGCAGCGGAGCGCTTTATTGGCATGCGTGCAGTAGCTCGTCATCGTTTAATTTATCAATTATTGGCTGAACAATTAGCGGCTGGAATCCATGCGTTAGCGTTACATCTTTATACACCAGAGGAATGGCAGAATTTACAGCAGGTTCCTGCTTCTCCAAATTGTATGGGACATGGCAAGTAATCTACTTCAAAAGTGTTATTTATTTGATTTATTGAGAAAAATCTTTAGTAATTTTATTGAAAAATATCAAATTTTTCACATTTTTTTCAAAAATGGCAGCCATTGACTAGAATTACAGGGGTGGTTTTGGTTAGAATAAACCGTTTTGAATATCCTTGTTCACGCCTTGTAATTATTATTATTAATTATTTAATTCATTGTTTTGATTAGTATTGCTAGTCTGAACGAGGATTTGTACAGATTTGAGTTTTAAAATTAAGTGGACAGTGTAATCGTTGTCTTAATTTTGTGGAGAGATTATCACCTTGTTTTTAAACGAGAAATTGTTGGTTCTCTAGCAAAATTTTTATTAATTAGGATAGATGATTCACTGAAAACTACTCAAACGAGAGATCACTGCAATTTATAAATTGCAGTGATCGTTATGTTTAACCCAACAAAAAGTAGTGCAAACGATATGATTACAATTAAAAAAGGCTTGGATCTTCCTATTGCTGGGAAGCCAGCGCAAGTAATCCACGATGGAGCTACCATCTCTGAAGTTGCCGTACTTGGCGAAGAATATGTTGGTATGCGTCCTTCGATGAAGGTGCGTGAGGGGGATGTAGTAAAGAAAGGTCAGGTACTTTTTGAAGATAAAAAGAACCCTGGTGTGATTTTTACTGCTCCAGCCTCGGGGACAGTAACCGCGATTAATCGTGGTGCTAAGCGTGTTTTACAATCTGTTGTGATTAAGTTAGAAGGTAACGAACAAGTTACTTTTGCTAAGTATAGTGTTGATCAATTAGCAACGCTTACGGATGAGCAAGTCAAACAAAACTTAATTGACTCTGGCTTATGGACAGCTTTCCGCACTCGTCCATTTAGTAAAGTCCCTGCAGTAGATAGCAAACCAAGTTCTATTTTCGTCAATGCGATGGATACTAATCCATTAGCAGCAGATCCAGCTGTGATCATTAAAGAAAATGCAGAAGCATTTCAACATGGTTTAACCGTATTAAGTCGCTTACATGATGGTAAATTATTCGTATGTAAAGCAGCAGGTGCATCTGTACCAAGTATTAATGCGGCAAATGTACAAGTTGAAGAGTTTGCAGGTCCACATCCTGCAGGTTTGAGTGGTACACATATCCATTTCTTAGATCCAGTTTCTATTAGTAAAGTGGTTTGGTATATCAATTACCAAGATGTGATTGCGATTGGTAAATTATTCACTACTGGTGAATTATCTGTTGAGCGTGTCGTATCTTTAGCTGGCCCACAAGTTAAAAATCCTCGTTTAGTTCGTACTCGTTTAGGTGCAAACTTGAATGAACTTACTTCAGGAGAATTGGCTACTGGTGAAAATCGTGTGATTTCAGGCTCAGTATTGAATGGGGCGATTGCTAAAGATCCTGTTGCTTATTTAGGCCGTTATCATCAACAAGTTTCTGTTATTGCAGAAGGTCGCGAAAAAGAATTTTTAGGTTGGATTTCTCCAGGTGCAAATAAATTCTCTATTACACGTACTGTATTAGGGCATTTTGGCAAGAAACTCTTTAACTTTACTTCTGCGGTAAATGGTGGACACCGTGCGATGGTGCCAATTGGTAACTATGAGCGTGTAATGCCATTAGATATTATCCCGACTTTGTTACTACGCGATTTAAGTGTAGGTGATACAGATAGTGCACAACTATTAGGTTGTTTAGAATTGGATGAAGAAGATTTAGCACTCTGTACCTTTGTATGTCCGGGTAAAAATGAATACGGTCCAATGCTGCGTGCGGCTTTAGATAAGATCGAGAAGGAAGGTTAAAAATGGGTTTAAAACATCTTTTAGAGAAAATGGAACCTGCATTTTTACCTGGTGGTAAATATGAGAAATGGTATGCCTTATATGAAGCAACGGCGACTTTCTTATATACGCCAGGTACCGTAACTGGAAAGGCTTCTCATGTCCGTGATGCGTTAGATTCTAAACGTATGATGGTATTAGTGTGGTTAGCATTATTTCCAGCAATGTTCTACGGAATGTTTAACGTAGGTGCACAATCAATTATGGCATTGAGTGTTGGGGATTTTGCACAAAATCTGGCACAAAATGTTGCACATGATTGGCACTTTGCTTTAGCAAATGCACTTGGTGTAGTTGCACCAGATGCAGGTGTATTAGCAAAAATGGTATTAGGGGCAATTTTCTTCCTACCAATTTATTTAACAGTATTTATTGTTGGTGGTTTCTGGGAAGTGTTATTTGCAACTATCCGTAAACACGAAATCAACGAAGGTTTCTTTGTTACTTCTATTTTATTAGCATTGATTGTTCCGCCTACTTTACCATTATGGCAGGCAGCATTAGCAACAACCTTTGGTGTTGTGGTTGCGAAAGAAGTGTTTGGTGGTGTTGGTAAAAACTTTATGAACCCAGCGTTAGCGGGACGTGCGTTTTTATTCTTTGCTTATCCAGCTCAAATCTCAGGAGATTCTGTTTGGGTCGCAGCTGATGGTTTCTCAGGTGCAACTGCACTTTCTCAATGGGCAGCTGGTGGTGAAGGCGCATTAAAACAAGTGACTACTGGTCAACCAATTCAATGGATGGATGCTTTCTTAGGAAATATTCCTGGTTCAATTGGTGAAGTATCAACATTAGCATTGTTAATTGGGGCTGCAGTGATCGTATTTGCACGTATTGCATCATGGCGAATTATCGCTGGTGTAATGATTGGTATGATTGCAACTTCTACCTTATTCAATCTTATCGGTTCAACAACAAATCCAATGTTCTCAATGCCTTGGTATTGGCACTTAGTATTAGGTGGTTTTGCATTGGGTATGTTCTTTATGGCAACTGACCCAGTTTCTGCTTCTTTCACTAATAAAGGTAAATGGTGGTATGGCGCATTAATCGGTGTAATGTGTGTATTAATTCGCGTAGTAAACCCAGCTTATCCAGAAGGTATGATGTTGGCTATTTTATTCGCTAACTTGTTTGCACCATTGTTCGATTACATTGTTGTTCAAGCGAATATCAAACGTAGGAGAGCGCGTAATGTTTAAGAAAGATAGTGTTATCGGCACACTGATTGTTGTCGTGTTGGTAAGTTTAGTGTGCTCAGTTATCGTAGCTGGTTCTGCGGTATCATTAAAACCAAAACAACAAGAACAAAAATTGTTGGATAAACAAAAAAATATTCTTAGTGTGGCGGGTTTATTAAAAGCTGGTGGCAATGTAACAGATGCATTCAATAAATATATTGAACCACGTTTAGTAGATTTAAATACGGGTGAATTTGTTGCTAATCAAGCAAATTTTGATGCAACTAAAGCAGCAAAAGATCCTGCAACCAGTATCGCACTAGGCGAAGATGACATCGCAAAAATTGGTCGTCGTGCAAATTATGCGGAAGTTTATCTCGTTAAAGGTGAAGATGGCAAAGTTAAACAAGTCGTATTACCAGTTTATGGTACTGGACTTTGGTCTGTGATGTACGGCTTTATTGCAGTACAGCCAGATGGCAACACCATTGATGGTATTACTTACTATGATCAAGGTGAAACTCCGGGATTAGGTGGTGAAATCGAAAATCCTAAATGGCAATCCACTTTCGTTGGAAAAACTATTTTCAATGAACAAAATCAAGTGGCATTACATGTAAGTAAAGGTGGTTCAGCTGATAAATCTCATGGTATTGATGCTTTATCAGGAGCGACGTTGACCAGCAACGGTGTGAACAATACATTCAAATTCTGGTTTGGCCCGAAAGGCTTTGGTCCTTTCTTAGCGAAACTTAAAGAAGGGGTATTAAACAATGGCTGAGAAACAAAGTAAAAAGGGTTTATTACTTAATCCAGTAATTAATAACAACCCGATTGCCCTACAAATTCTTGGGATCTGTTCAGCATTAGCGGTAACGACAAAACTTGAAACTGCGATTGTAATGGGGATCTCTGTAAGTTTAGTAACTGCGTTTTCAAGTTTCTTTATTTCTTGTATTCGTAATTACATCCCGAACAGTATTCGTATTATTGTGCAAATGGCGATTATTGCATCATTGGTTATTCTCGTTGACCAAATATTGAGAGCATATGCTTACAATATTTCTAAACAGTTATCGGTATTCGTTGGTTTGATTATTACTAACTGTATCGTAATGGGACGTGCAGAAGCCTTTGCAATGAAAGAAGGGCCAATTGATAGTTTCCTTGATGGTATCGGTAACGGGTTAGGTTATGGTGCAATACTTATTGTGGTTGCATTTATCCGTGAACTAATCGGTTCTGGTAAATTATTTGGTGTGACTGTTTTCCAAACTATTCAAGATGGTGGTTGGTATCAAACAAATGGTCTATTCTTATTAGCACCAAGTGCATTCTTCATCATTGGTTTCATTATCTGGGGATTAAGAACCTGGAAACCAGAACAAGTAGAGAAGGATTAATGCCATGGAACACTATATTAGTCTATTTGTAAAATCTATATTCATTGAGAATATGGCACTTTCCTTCTTCTTAGGAATGTGTACCTTTTTAGCCGTGTCCAAAAAAGTATCAACTGCATTTGGGCTTGGTGTTGCAGTAACAGTGGTATTAGGTATTTCTGTTCCTGTAAACAATGTTGTGTATAACCTTATCTTAAAAGATGGTGCATTAGTTGAAGGTGTAGATTTAAGCTTCTTAAACTTCATCACTTTCATCGGCGTTATTGCGGCATTAGTGCAAATCTTGGAAATGGTGTTAGATAAATTCTTCCCAGCGCTATATAACGCATTAGGGATCTTCCTACCGTTGATTACAGTAAACTGTGCAATTTTCGGTGGCGTGTCTTTCATGGTACAGCGTGATTATAGCTTTGGCGAATCAGTTGTATATGGAGTTGGCGCAGGCTTAGGTTGGATGTTTGCTATCGTTGCATTAGCGGGTATCACTGAGAAGATGAAATATTCAGATGTACCAAAAGGATTAAAAGGATTAGGTATTACCTTTATTTCTGTTGGTCTTATGGCACTTGGTTTCATGTCTTTCTCAGGCATCCAGTTGTAAAAGGGGATAAAGAATGGAAATTACATTAGGAATAGCGATGTTTACCGTCATTATCTTAGTATTGGCGGTATTAATCCTGTTTGCTAAATCAAAACTAGTTAACTCTGGTGATATCACTATCAGTATCAATAACGATCCTGAAAAGGCGATTACTTTACCAGCAGGTGGAAAATTACTAGGTGCATTAGCAAGTCAGGGAATTTTCGTTTCATCCGCTTGTGGTGGTGGTGGCTCTTGTGGTCAATGCCGCGTTAAAGTAAAAAGCGGTGGTGGTGATATTCTTCCTACAGAATTATCACACATCAATAAAAGAGAAGCAGCAGAAGGTTATCGCTTATCTTGCCAAGTAAACGTTAAAAATAGTATGGATATTGAGTTACCAGAAGAAATTTTTGGCGTGAAAAAATGGCAATGTACTGTTATCTCGAATGATAACAAAGCAACCTTTATTAAAGAGTTGAAATTAGCCATTCCAGAAGGTGAAGAAGTACCTTTCCGTGCTGGTGGTTATATCCAAATCGAAGCTGATCCACATACAGTTAAATACAGTGATTTTGATATTCCTGAAAAATATCAAGAAGACTGGAAAAAATTCAATTTATTCCGCTATGTTTCTAAAGTGGATGAGCATATTACCCGTGCGTATTCAATGGCATCTTATCCTGAAGAAAAAGGGATTATTATGCTGAACGTACGTATTGCAACGCCACCACCAAGAAACCCAGATGTACCACCAGGTCAAATGTCATCTTATATTTGGTCATTAAAACCAGGTGATAAAGTAACCATTTCTGGTCCGTTTGGTGAATTCTTTGCGAAAGATACTGATGCAGAAATGGTATTTATCGGTGGTGGTGCAGGTATGGCACCAATGCGTTCACATATCTTTGACCAATTAAAACGTTTACACTCTAAACGTAAAATTTCTTTCTGGTATGGTGCACGTTCAAAACGCGAAATGTTCTATGTTGAAGACTTTGATATGCTGCAACGTGAGAATGATAACTTCGTATGGCATGTAGCATTATCTGATCCTTTACCAGAAGATAACTGGGATGGCTATACAGGCTTTATTCACAATGTACTTTATGAAAACTATTTGAAAAATCATGAAGCGCCAGAAGATTGCGAATACTATATGTGTGGACCTCCAGTGATGAATGCCGCAGTCATTAAGATGCTTAAGGATCTTGGCGTAGAAGACGAAAACATCTTATTAGATGATTTCGGTGGTTGATAAATAAAATATTTATTAATTATGTTATTGAAAAAACTAACTCATTGGCTGGTCCTTATAGGACTAGCCTTTTTTCTTACAGCTTGTGGTAAACAGGCTGAAATTGTCACCCTCTCTGGTAAAACAATGGGGACAACTTACCATATCAAATATCTAGATAATGGTATTGATACTGGACCTGATATGGCACATCAAAAAATTGATGAGTTATTAAAAGAGGTTAATCATCAGATGTCCACGTACCAAAAAGATTCTGAATTAAGTCTGTTTAATCAAAGTAAAGAAATTGATAAGCCATTTGTGGTTTCTGCTGATTTCGCAAATGTAGTGAAAGCCGCAATGGATCTTAATAAGAAAACAGATGGCGCATTGGATGTCACTGTTGGCCCATTAGTGAACTTGTGGGGGTTTGGTCCAGAAAAACGGACGGATAAAGAACTTTCTGCAGAAGAGATTGCCGCACGTAAAGTTTGGACTGGAATTGATAAGTTAGCGGTGACTGAGTCAGAGGGTAAACCTGCATTGATTAAAAAAATTCCTGAATTGTATGTTGATCTCTCTTCGATTGCGAAAGGATTTGGTGTCGATAAAGTAGCCAGTTACTTAGAAAGTATTGGGGTAACAAATTATCTGGTCGAAATTGGTGGTGAGATTCATACTAAAGGTGTCAATGAAAAAGGACAAGCGTGGCAAATTGCGATAGAGAAACCAGAATTTGACGGTTCGCGAGCGGTAGAACAAATTGTTGGCTTAAGTAATCTTTCAATGGCAACTTCAGGGGATTATCGTAATTACTTTGAGGAAAATGGAAAGCGTTTTTCTCATGAAATCGATCCTCAAACAGGTTATCCATTACAACATAACCTCGCCTCTATTACGGTTATCGATCCGAGTTGTATGATTGCAGATGGTTATGCAACGGGGTTATTTGTATTAGGACCTGAAAAAGCATTAGCCGTGGCAGAAAGAGAGAATTTAGCCGTCTATCTCATTATTAAAACCGATAAAGGGTTTGAAGTAAAAATGTCTAAGGCGTTTGCGAAGTTAATGGATACTAAAAAAGAAGGAGAGAAATAATGAAACTATTTTTAGTAACCTTTGGATTTTTTATTGTAGTCATTTTTGCTATGGCAATTGGCTATCTGATTAAACGTAAAACTATTAGTGGCAGTTGTGGTGGTATCTCTTCATTAGGCTTAGAAAAAGTCTGTGACTGTCCAGAACCTTGTGAAAATCGTAAAGCTAAAATGGCGAAAGAAGCAGAACGTCAAGCAAAACTACAAGAAGCAGGTCGTATTTTATAACAGCAACCATATTGAGGCTTATTATATAAGCCTCGCTTTCTTAAGAAAAAATTACCTTGAAAACCTATATATTTTTATCGGCACTTATTTGTATATTGGTCGGTTGTACTACTCAGGAGCAATATCGTCCTTATCATTTTGATAATGGGGAAGACTATGTCGTGGAAGGAATGGTGCGTATTGTTGACCAGCAAGGACGTATTGGTTATGCCGATCAATTAGGAAAAGTGCTCATCACGCCTCGTTTTGCTTGTGCATTTCCATTTGAAAATGGTCGAGCTAAAGTAGCGGATAAAGGAAAAATTCAAGCAGTACCAGGTTCAAAGGGTGAATATCATTATTGTCAAAGTGATGATTGGTATTACATTGATCGACAAGGCAATAAAATTATTAATAAGTAATGATTAGTGATAACTGAAGATTGATATTTCCTAAGGATTAATCATGCGAAAAGGAGTCCTACTCGCATTACTGGCGGCAGCACTAAATGGGACGATTGGTATCTTCAGTAAGGTACTCATTGAAAGTGGTATGACGATTGAGGCGATCGCTTTTCTCAAAACGTTGTTAGCATTTATTTTGATTACTCTGTTATTAGGACGTCAAACTCAACGTTCTCAATTACAAGAAATTCAAACTGCATTTACCTCAGTAACAACCTTATTACTACAAATTGCTTTTTGTGCTTTCTTAGGGATATTTGTGCTATTTTTCTTTGAAACTACCGCCTATCAATATGGGCAAGCAGCAAATGTGGTTGTGGTATTAATGGCGGCAGCAGCCGTGTCGGCATTAATTGGTGGTTGGCTATTATTGGCGGAAAAAATTACGTTATCGGCAATCCTTGGTACACTTGTCGCCATAACGGGTATTTTTATTATTTCGTGGGCGGGAAGTAGCAGCTGGCAAGCGGTGTTATATGCAGCATTAGCAGGTAGTGGTTATGGTATTTTTTCTGTATTGGTTAAACGTTTTGATTTAAAAGGTGGATTACCACTAACCAAAATGTTGATGCTGTTTGGTGCAATATTTTTATTCATTCCATTTGTACAGAATTTGCAACCGATTGATTGGAATATTAGTGTGGTATTGAATTTACTTGCCTTAGCAGCTTTGCCGACATTATTGGGTTTTTATTGTATTACCAAAGCATTGGTTTGTATCAGTGCTGCCAATGTGCAAGTAACAGGATTATCAGAACCGATTTTTTCAATGTTACTTGCTTGGATCTTTTTAAATGAGGTCCCAACAAGTCAATTTTTCTTAGGTGCGGCTTGTATCATAATAGGCATAATTTTTATTAATCAGTTATATCGAGTATCACCTAAAACAGAAGGGTAGAGAAAATAAAGGATAAAAAATGACATTAATTTCAAAAACATTCACCAGTTTAATCACCATCACACCAGAACAATTCGCACAAAATCAACAGAAGAAAGTGATTGTAGGAATGTCTGGGGGCGTGGATTCTTCCGTTTCGGCTTATATTCTGCAACAGCAGGGCTATCAAGTTGAAGGCTTATTTATGAAGAATTGGGAAGAAGATGATGATACGGAATATTGTTCGGCTGCAACCGATTTAGCCGATGCACAAGCTGTTTGTGATCGTCTTGGTATTCACTTACATAAAATTAATTTTGCAGCAGAGTATTGGGATAATGTTTTTGAACATTTTTTACAAGAATATAAAGCAGGCAGAACGCCAAACCCTGATATTTTGTGTAATAAAGAGATTAAGTTTAAAGCCTTTTTAGAATATGCCGCAGAGGATTTAGGCGCTGATTATATTGCCACAGGGCATTATGTACGTCGCCGAGGGGAAGATGATAATGCACAATTATTACGTGGCTTAGATGGTAACAAAGATCAAAGTTACTTTTTATATACGTTAAGTAGTAAGCAAGTTGGGCAAAGTCTGTTTCCAGTAGGCGAATTAGAAAAACCAGTGGTACGTCAAATTGCAGAAGAGTTAGGGTTAGCGACGGCGAAGAAAAAAGATTCAACAGGGATTTGCTTTATTGGCGAACGGAAGTTTAAAGATTTCTTAGCGCGTTATTTACCAGCCCAACCTGGGGATATTCGTACCGTGGATGGCGAAGTAATTGGTCGCCATGATGGTTTGATGTATCACACCTTAGGACAACGTAAAGGCTTGCGTATTGGTGGCTTGAAAAATGCTGGTGATGAAGCGTGGTATGTGGTGGATAAAGATCTTGAGCATAATGAGCTGATTGTGGCACAAGGACACGATCATCCAAGATTATTTTCTGTCGGCTTGATTGCGGCCCAATTACATTGGGTGAATCGTCAACCTATTACGCAACGATTACGTTGTACAGTGAAAACACGTTATCGCCAACAAGATGTGGCTTGTGAGATTATTCCAATTAATGATGAAACGATAGAAGTGCGTTTTGACGAACCACAAATTGCGGTAACACCAGGACAATCAGCTGTATTTTATCTGGATGAGGTTTGTCTGGGTGGGGGGATTATTGAGCAGCAGATTCGTTAATGGGATAAAGATGTTATTGTGTGTAATGAAAATTTAGTTTTTTGACAAAGTCATATATCAATATTCTTAGCTAAATTTAGGTTTCGCCCTAAAGGGCGACTTCATTTTTTTGTTCGTGCAAAAAAACGAAGCAAAAAAAGCACGCCCTAGTGCCTTGTTATTCCCTCATTCCGTCAAGATTTTTCGGGCGGCAAAAAACTGATATTTTTCTTCGTAAAACTCAGAAAAATTAGACGTTTTTTGCCTAAAAATCCTTCCTACATTCGGACAAGGCATAAGGGAATCTATTAATTATTTTATCGAGATCTATTTTTGAAATTAGATTTGTCAGCAGTCTAAAGCCTTTATTTCACAATAAAGGCTTTTAATCGATTAATTTCGCCAAATAATTTTTGCTGGAATAATTTGATTTTCAACTTTCTCACCTTTCAGTAGTGCTTGTAGCATCACAAAAAGTTGCTGTGCAATTTTTTGATGGTTTTGTTGAATGGAATTAATTTTGAATGGCAAACAATTCAATAACTCATAGTCATCAAAAGTAGAAAGGTGCATTTTGCCTGAGGTCAGTTGATCAAGTAACTGATGATCGTTGAGAAAACGTAAAACCCCTTCTAATAATGCATATGAACCCGTAAAAAGGGCTTGCGGTAAACGACCTAATTTGTGATAAAGCTGCTCAATCGCCAGATAAGCACTCTCAGCATAATAAGAGGTTTGGATAACCCAGTCAGGTTGTAATGCTAAATTTGCTTTACTTAAACCTTGTTTAAAACCAGATAATCGTGCGGTACTTGGGCGTAATTCTGCTTGTCCCCCGATATAGTAAAATTCTGAGAGTTGATAACGCTGGCATAAGGTGTCAATAAGCTCAATAACAGCACTTTCATCATCTGTCACAATGAATGGTGTTTTGCTTTTTTTAGTTGCACGGTCAAGTTGAATGACAGGAACATTAATATTTAAACCACGATAATAAGCTGCATCAGTATGAATCGGCGTAGTAATTAATAGATCAATTTGACGATCAAGCAAGCGTTCAATCGCAATCGCTTCTTGTTGTAGAACTTCATCAGAACAAGCAATAATGAGTTGTAATCCATTATCACGACAAAGTCGCTCTAATGTTTTTGTGGTGGCGGCAAAACCTAAATTTGAAAAATCTGGAATCACTAGCCCAATAGTATTGCTACGTTGTGCTTGTAAAGCTCGAGCAACACTATTCGCTTTATAATGATGTTTTTTAGCTATCGCAAGAATTTTTTCTTGGGTTTCAGGCTTGATGCGGAAATTATTCCCACGACCATTTAATACCATGCTGACAGTGGTTTTCGATACGCCTGTTAATTGGGCTATGTCCGTAATTGTCAGTCGTTTACTATTGGTATTCATAACATATCCTTGTCAAAATGGATTGGTAAAACGCTACCTATTGTTACCGTCATTGGTTGTTCTACAATAATAATATTCTGTTTATTTTCAATAAAAAAGCGAGAAGTCATTGCCTTTTCTCCTCGATTGAAGAAGATTTCAATGATGGAGTGATCGATAAAAATGTCAATTTCTTCTAATTGTTCAATTTTACAGTAACGTTGTTGTCCAAACTGACGCATACTTTCTGTTTGTTCAGTTTGACTACGATCTAAACAGAAAATACCATTTTGATAGCTTAAAGTGATCTGTTGCTGTTTTTCATTACTAAATAAATGTAAACAGAATGGCTGTTGTTTCACAGCAAAATGTAGATAACTTTGTGTGAGATTAGGATATTCTAGTTGATCAGTAATGGTATATTGCTGGCATTGTTGTATATTTTGTTGAACTTGTTCGATAGGATATTGATAAATTGTTGTCCCTTCTAACCAAAGTTTACGAGGTAAGGTGAGCATAGAATGCCATTGATAGCGATCGGTTGGGTACTGTAAATCAGGTAAACCACACCAAGCATACATAATGGTTTCATCCGTGTTATTTAGCCCAGAAAATGTTTGTGGAGCATAAAAATCAAAACCTTGATCCAATTCAGCAAAATGTTCTACGTTGAAATTTAATTCTTGTAACTGCCCGACCGCATAAGTGGCATGATAATTATTTTGAAATTGATAAGTTTCCCGTTTTTTCCCTTGTGGTGACCAGATAAAAATATCTTTTCCACTCAGTTTTGTTAAATCAGGGCATTCCCACATAAAAATATGCTGGTTATTAAAAGGAGATAAGGTTAATTCACCTAATAAATGTGGCGTCTCTTGTAGTGAATCCATCTCAAATAAAAGTGCTGTACCAGAAAGATTTTCTCGTTGTGCTCCTAACACAAAGCGAATTTTGCCATTTTCAGTCACAAATGGTTTTGGATCACGGCAATGTTCGGTGTAGCCTTGCGGTGCGTTTGTGAGTAATGGACGTTTTTCTAATAATGTCCCATTACGATCAAAAATGGCAATATTTTGAAATGGAATGCGTTGGTTGTCACTTTCTCGACGTGTATTTCCAGTATAAAACACCACGATTTTATCTTGATAATTAATTGCACCACCTGAATAACAGCCATGGGATTCAAATAATTCATCTGGAATTAAGCAATCTGCTAATTCAAAATGTTGAAAGTCTTTGGTACGGTAATGACGCCAGTGCTTCATACCATGCAAAGCACCAAAAGGGAACCATTGGTAAAAAATGTGGTAGTGATGACCATCAAAAATTAACCCATTCGGATCATTCAATAATCCTGTTGGTGGGGCAAGATGATATTGAGGGCGATGATGAATATCTTGTGCTACTTGCGCTGCGAGTTGTGTCAATTCATTTGGTTGTGCCGTATGAAGACTACGATATTTGCCTTGGTTAAAAATAATCATCTTCGCGCTCCTTTGATTACTTATTCAAGAGTTGTTGTAATTGTTGTTTATTTGGTAATGCTGACATTGCACCCTTTGCTGTGGTTGCTAAACCACCGCAAAGATTAGCTTGGATAATGGCTTGCTCTAATACTTGAGCATTTTGCCATTGGTCATATTGAGCTAAGCCTTGCAACATTCCGCCTACAAAGGCATCGCCAGCACCAGTGGTATCAACCACGTTAACTTTATTACCCATGATTTTTCCACTGATTTGTTGATAGAAATAAACTGCCCCTTCTGCACCAAGTGTTACCAGAATTAATTTATCAGGGTATTGTTGGCGTGTTTGTTGAATAGCTTGTTCAAGATTTTCAAGACCACTTAATAAGCAAATTTCTTCTTCAGAGAATTTAATCACATCAGCATATGCAATCATTTTATTGACTTCTGCTAGCATAGTTTGTTGATCTGCCCATAAACTCGGACGTAAGTTCGGATCAAATGAGATAAAACCACCAACTTGTTTAATTTGTTCCACCGCTTGTTGCACGGTTGTGCGTGAAGGTTGGTGAATGAGTGCGATTGAGCAGAAATGCAGCCATTCTCCTGATTTAAATGTTGGGAGGTCAGTTGGTTGTAAGAATTGGTCAGCACTTGGATTGACCATAAAAGTAAAAGTTCTTTCACCATAATGATCAAGATCCACAATAACAGTTGAGGTGCGGTGTTCTGGATCAAGGTGCATAAATGAAGTATCGACATGTTCATTGGCTAAAGTTTGTCGTAAGAAACGTCCTAGAGGGTCATCTCCAACACGACCAATAAAGGCACTTTGTCCTGTTAAACGTGCAATTGCCACAGCAACATTAGCAGGTGCGCCACCTGGGCAACGTAAATAGTGATGTTCGCCATCAGGTAAGAGATCAACAACGGCATCGCCCAAAACCCATACTCTATTCATATTTCAATCCTCTGCATTTTTTTAGTAAGAAAATTTTAGCTAAACCGTTTTAGTTCAGCAATTTTATTTATAAATTTTCCTTAAAAAATGTTATCTGGATCACAAATCTGACATATTCTTGGCTTACTAGATAGATTTTACTAAAACGTTTTAGCTATAATTCGCGCTGTTGATAACTTAACCACCTACTAGGAGAAAACCTATGGATTTTCCAAAAATTGCGAAGCAGCTCATTGAGAAGTTGGGCGGTAAAGAAAATATTAGTGGTGTTGCACATTGTGCTACACGATTACGTTTAGTTTTAAAAGATGAAAGTAAAATTGACAAAGAGTCGATTGAACAAATTGAAGGCGTTAAAGGGCAATTTTCAGTTGCAGGACAGTATCAAGTTATTTTTGGTTCAGGAACGGTAAATAAAGTACACGCTGCAATGACTGAAATTCTAGGATTAGGCGATATGACAAAAAGTGAAGTCGCTAATTTGGGTGCTGAAAAACAAAATTTCTTGCAACGTCTAGTAAAAGGTTTAGCCGATATTTTTGTACCGATTATCCCTGCTATCGTGGCTGGTGGTTTATTAATGGGATTAGCGAATGTCTTTACTGCCCAAGGTTTATTTATTGACGGTAAATCATTGATTGATGCTTATCCAAATCTTTCTGATCTCGCTGCAATGATCAATACCTTTGCAAACGCACCATTTGTTTATTTACCAATTTTGTTAGCTTTTTCGGCAAGTAGAAAATTTGGGGGAAATCCATTTTTAGGTGCAGCGTTAGGAATGCTGATGGTACACCCTGATTTATTAAATGGCTGGGGATTTAGTGCGGCGAGTCTATCTGGCAATATTCCTTATTGGGATATTCTTGGTTTCCATATTGAAAAAGTGGGTTATCAAGGTTCAGTATTGCCAGTATTAGCCGCAACATGGATTCTTGCAAAATTAGAGAATGGCTTCCGCAAAGTGATTCCATCAGTCTTGGATAACCTTTTAACCCCATTATTAGCATTATTTATTACAGGGATTTTAACATTTACTTTTGTTGGACCAATTACCCATAAATTAGGTTTCTTAATTGGTGATGGTTTGACTTGGTTATATGACACAACAGGGTTTGTTGGTGGAGCAATCTTTGGGGCTTTATATGCACCGATTGTGATCACAGGTATGCATCAAACCTTTATTGCAATTGAAACCCAATTATTGGCAGATATGGCACATACAGGCGGAACGTTTATTTTCCCAATCGCAGCAATGTCAAATATCGCACAAGGTGCAGCTTGTTTAGGAGTAATGTTCTTAATTCGTGATGCAAAAGTAAAAGGCATAGCATTACCATCAGGAATTAGTGCGTTGTTGGGGATTACCGAACCTGCAATGTTTGGGGTAAATTTAAAATATCGCTATCCATTCATTGCAGCAATGATTGGTTCTGGCGTATCAAGTGCATTTATCGCATTTTTCCATGCAAAAGCACAAGCCTTAGGTGCGGCTGGATTACCAGGCATTATTTCAATCAAACCAGATAGTATTGCGGTTTATTGTATTGGAATGTTGATTTCATTTATTGTGACCTTTTCTCTTACTTTACTACTAGGTGCAAGAGCAAAAAGAACAGCAAATTAAGTCACGATATAAAGTGAGTTATTCAACAATATTAAGGCTGGGTTTCCAGCCTTAATTTTTTTATAAAAATGTAAAAAATTTTTCTTAAAGATGTAACTGGTTTTTTATGCTATCAATTAGATTTTAAAATAGAGAAAAACACTGTTTTTTTAGGTTATTAGGTGTAACTCTCTAAAAATTGGATGAAAATATAGTTTTATTAGTGGTGAAAAAATAATCTTATCAAAAAAATTCTGTTTTTATTTCAAATAAATAGCGTTGACTATTAAGATTATTTAATTATATTAAATCACTCGATAATATAACAATAAAGTCCAATATTAGGAGGGCTAAATGAGTAACAACACAACACGTGAAACGTTTTCTGGCCGTAGAGCATTTATTATTGCAGCAATTGGCTCAGCGGTAGGACTAGGTAATATTTGGCGGTTTCCTTATACTGCTTATGAAAATGGTGGTGGGGCGTTTATTATTCCATATATCGTTGCACTATTAACCGCAGGTATTCCATTATTATTTTTAGATTATGCTATTGGGCATAGACATCGTGGATCTGCGCCGCTTGCTTTCCGTCGTTTACATAAAAATTTTGAAATTTTTGGATGGTGGCAAGTATTGGTGAATGTCATCATCGGAATTTACTATGCGGTAGTATTGGGCTGGGCAGCATCTTATACCTATTTTTCAATTAATGGGGCTTGGGGTGATAAACCAATAGATTTCTTTGTTGGTGAATTCTTAAAAATGGGTGATATTGCACAAGGTGTTAGTTTTGAATTCGTTGGTATGGTAGTAGGTCCATTAATTGCTGTATGGTTAGTCGCATTAGGTGTATTGGCACTAGGCGTACAAAAAGGGATTGCAAAATCTTCTAGTATTTTAATGCCATTATTGGTGGTAATGTTCGTAATTTTAGTGATTTCAGCATTATTCTTACCAGGTGCAAGTAAAGGTCTAGATGCATTATTTACTCCAAACTGGGAAAAATTATCAGATCCAAGTGTATGGATTGCGGCATATGGGCAAATTTTCTTCTCTCTATCCATCTGTTTCGGAATCATGATTACTTATGCTTCATACTTAAAGAAAGAGTCTGATTTGACTGGTTCAGGATTAGTAGTAGGGTTTGCAAATAGTAGTTTTGAATTATTAGCGGGTATTGGGGTCTTTGCTGCATTAGGTTTTATGGCTGCGGCGAGTGGACAACAAGTACATGAAGTAGCAAAAGGTGGAATTGGTCTAGCATTCTTCGCGTTCCCAACAATCATTAATAACGCACCTTTCGGTTCAGTGCTTGGTGTATTATTCTTTGGTTCATTAACTTTTGCCGCATTAACATCATTCATCTCTGTAATCGAAGTAATCATTGCATCAGTTCAAGATAAATTAAGACTTGGACGTGTAACTGCAACATTTGTGGTGGGTATTCCAATGATGATTCTTTCAGTCTCATTATTTGGAACAACAACAGGGTTGCCAATGCTTGATGTGATGGATAAATTTGTAAACTATTTTGGTATTGTTGCGGTAGCATTTTGTTCATTAGTTATCATTGTATCTCATGAAAAATTAGGCTTATTAGGTAATCACATCAACAAAACATCTTCATTCAAAGTTGGATTTGTATGGCGCTTATGTATTGTTATTACAACAGGTATCTTAGCGTTTATGTTATTCAGTGAGGGTGCAAAAGTCTTTAGGGAAGGATATGAAGGTTACCCTAATTGGTTCGTTGATACGTTTGGATGGGGAATGGCGTTTGGATTAGTTGTCGTTGCATTCTTATTAACGCATCTACCTTGGAAAAATGAAGAAAAATTTGTGGAGGAAGAAGAATGAGTTCAATCGCAATTATTATGATGGTTATCGCATTAGTCATCATTTGGGGTGGATTATTAGTTTCCATCAAACGTTTACCAAAAGAGTAAGCGTATTACATAACTAAATAACATTGGTCATACTTAAATGCATTTTTAGCATAGTATGACCAATGATTTTTTGCGGATTTTAAAATCCCTTTGTTGCAAAAAACGGCAAATAATAAAAAATTTAAAAAAAATTAAAAAAACTACTTGCAAGGTGTATTTAAATCACTATAATGCACCTCCGCAACGACGCTGAAGTGTGAAGTTAAAAAAAGAAAGCGTCGTTTTTTGTTCTTTAAAAACCAATAACAGACAATCTGTGTGGGCATTCGGTAGGGAACTTTTTTTGGACTGTGAAGAAAGAAGTTTTAAAAAGAATACCTTGAATGCTGAAAACTCAGAAATTCATTAAGAT
>NZ_JBHLWA010000034.1:0-3884 GCF_042433085.1 Gallibacterium melopsittaci | reverse complement strand
TAAAAAGAGTGGCTAACATTTAAAGAAAATAAATATTAGCCACAATTTTGTCCACTTGGCATAGTTTTTGACACATCAGCAACAATTTTGTCTACTATGCCTATTAATTCTTATTTAATTGATATTATTTTAAATAAAATGAGAGTTATTCTTCTTTAATTTATAAATAAAAATTATTCCTATTATTTAATATCTTAATAATTAAAAAATGATTTTATTTTTAGTAAATAAATCGTTAAAATTCGGCTGAATTATTTATAAGAGGAAGCAATTATGTTAACACCTGCAATGATTGATAAATTAAATCAACAAATTAATTTGGAATTCTACTCTTCTAACCTTTATCTACAAATGAGTGCGTGGTGTAATGAGCAGGGCTATGAAGGTGCGAGTGCATTTTTACTTCGCCATGCAGATGAAGAGCTACAACATATGCAAAAACTCTTTGCTTATGTAAGTGAAACAGGTGCATTACCAATTTTAGGGACAATTGAAGCACCACAACATAATTTCCAATCATTAAAAGAGGTTTTTGAATTAGTTCTAGAACATGAAAAACTAATTACTCAGAAAATTAATCAACTTGTTGAAGTCAGTTTTACTGAAAAAGATTATTCTACCTTTAATTTCCTCCAATGGTATGTATCTGAACAACATGAAGAAGAAACATTATTTAAACGTATTTTGGCGAAATTTTCTCTCGTGGGTGAAGATAAACGTGGGCTTTATTTTATCGATAAAGATCTTGCTGCACTTTAATTAAATAGAAGGAGAACAATAATGCTATCACCAAAAATTGTTGATATGTTAAATGCCCAAATGAATTTAGAACTCTATTCTTCTAATCTATATCTACAAATGAGTGCATGGTGTACTTATCATGGTTTTGAAGGGGCTGCAAAATTCTTACATCAACATGCAGATGAAGAACTACAGCATATGCGCAAACTGTTTACTTATTTAAATGAAACAGGTGCAAGTACTCGTTTAGAAAAAATTGCAGCAGTACCACATCAATTTACTGATTTAAAAGAAGTCTTTGAATTAGCATATCAACATGAAAAACGTATTACTGCCAAAATTAATGAGTTAGTTTCAGCAACTTTTGAAGAAAAAGATTACTCAACCTTTAATTTCTTACAATGGTATGTTGCAGAACAACATCAAGAAGAGACTTTATTTAATAGCTTCTTAGATAAGCTCAATCTATTAGGTACTGATCGCCGAGGTCTATATCACTTTGATAAAGATGCCTCATCTTCTAGTGCTGAATAATTCTTTTAGCACAATAAACCCTCTTCAAAAAGTGAAGAGGGTTATTTAATTTTGTTCATCTATCCTTCTACATTAAAAAAATAGATTTTAATTCTTATACATTTTCTGAAGAAATTTTTAGATTACTTGCTTGTTTTTCAATAGGTTGCTGTTTTTGATAGTGGCAACTGTGATAAAAAAACGCACTTAATAGAATTGCCATCATCACTAAAATTTGGATTAGTCGTTTTTTAGTTAATTTTTCTGCTGACATACGTTAAGTTTTACCTCAAAAGATGTATTTTACACTTCTTAATAAATCTCTTTTATGATACCATTTATTGCGTTAGATCAAAATTTTTTAGATAATGCACTCGTTCTATTGCATTGTTTTTATAATGAGGTTTCATAGATGAAAGGATTAGTCGAGAGCCGTGTTGGACGTAGAATTCAATCTGGTGGATGTGCTATTCATTGCCAAGATTGTAGTATCAGCCAATTATGTATCCCTTTTACCCTTAATGAGCATGAGCTCGATCAATTAGATAATATTATCGAACGTAAAAAACCCATCCAAAAATCTCAAATCCTTTTTAAAGCTGGCGATGAATTAAAATCTTTATATGCAATCCGTTCTGGTACAATCAAAACTTATACGATTAGTGAAAGTGGTGAAGAACAGATTACGTCTTTCCATTTACCAGGTGATTTAGTGGGATTTGATGCTATTCACAGTATGCATCATCCAAGCTTTGCACAAGCACTTGAAACCTCAATGGTTTGTGAAATTCCTTTTGATATTTTGGATGATTTAGCAGGTAAAATGCCAAAATTACGCCAACAGATTATCCGTTTAATGAGTAATGAAATTCTAAGCGATCAAGAGATGATTCTACTCCTCTCCAAAATGAATGCTGAAGAAAAACTGGCCGCCTTTATTTATAACCTATCAAAGCGTTATTCTGCTCGTGGCTTCTCTGCTCGTGAATTCCGTTTAACCATGACTCGTGGTGATATTGGTAATTATCTTGGTTTAACTGTAGAAACAATTAGTCGTTTACTTGGCCGCTTCCAAAAAACAGGTATGTTATCAGTACAGGGTAAATATATTACTATCAACGATATGCCTGCTTTAGTCGAACTAGCAGGCTCAACAAAAGTAAAATTAAGATTAGCAATGTAATTAAAATCTCGTAATAACTTGCTTTCACTATTGACCTCCTTATAATAAAAGAGAACTCAAAATAAGGAGGTTTTTTTATGCATTTCAATAATATCCTTGTGGTGATTGATCCAGAAAGTCAAAAACAAGCCGCCCTCGAACGTGCTTTACACCTCATTAAACAACAAAATAGTTCACAACCTGTCACCCTTACCGCCTTTCTCGCAATTTACAATCTTTCTTATGCCGTGAGTGTTACTCACTCCACAACCGAACGTGAAGAAATGGTTGCTGCGATAATCGAAGATAAGAAAGCCTGGTTGGGTGAACTCCTTAAAGAATACGATTTAAAAAATATTCATGTAAAAACTGAAGTCGTTTGGGAAAGTAATGAAGCTGATGCAATCGAAAAAGAGATAGTAAAACATCATCACGATCTTGTTGTGAAATTTACCCATCAAGAAGATGATCTTTCTTCACTTATTTTTACACCTACTGATTGGCAATTATTACGTAAATCTTCTTGTCCAATTTTGATGGTTAAAGATGGCGATTGGCAACATCAACGCCGTATTTTAGTGGCAGTCAATGTATCAGATGATGAACCTTATCATGATGACTTTAATAAACAATTAGTTGGTTTAAGTATGAGTTTGGCGCAAAGTCTAGATCGTGGAAATATTCATCTTGTTTCAGCTTATCCAACCGCACCGGTTGGCATTACACTTGATTTACCAGAATTTAGTGTGCCGGATTATGGTAACAGTATTCGTGGTCAACATCTAATCAATATGAAAGCATTACGTCAACACTTTGGCATCGATGAAGATCATACGCATGTTTATGAAGGTTTGCCTGAAGAAGTGATTCCTCATGTAGCACAAGAAATTGGTGCAGAATTAGTCGTTCTAGGAACTATTGGTCGTACTGGTCTTTCTGCTGTATTGCTTGGTAATACTGCTGAACATGTTATTAGTCATTTAAACTGTAACTTATTAGCAATTAAACCAGCAAAAAATATCCCACCAGAAGCGTAATTTTTACTGAAAAAAAGAAAAGGTCTAGCCAATCTGATCTGACCCCGAAAAGTTGGACGATTATTTTAAGGACTGAATTCTGTATTGAACAGGACTCAGTCCATTTAATTTTAATTGTATTCTTTCCTCATTGTAATAACGAACATATTCTTTGATAACAGATTCCAGTTCCTCAATGCTTTCGAAGGTTTTTCCATAAAAACATTCCACTTTCATCCCACCAAAGAAACTTTCCATTGCGGCATTATCTAAACAATTACCTTTCCTCGACATACTTTGCACAATATGATGCTCAGCTAATAACTGTTGATAACTTGCCATTTGATACTGAATCCCTTGGTCTGAATGTAATATCGGTGAATCTCCCTCCGCTAACCGAGCAATCGCTTGTAATACCATCTGTTTCACTAACCTACCATTTGGATGGCGAC
>NZ_JBHLWA010000033.1:0-58092 GCF_042433085.1 Gallibacterium melopsittaci | reverse complement strand
TAAATATTAGCCACAATTTTGTCCACTTGGCATAGTTTTTGACACATCAGCAACAATTTTGTCTACTATGCCATTACTTTTATTAAACTGAAAAAAAATAGCATCAAGAAAACTTTCTCCTGATGCCACCTAAAAAACTTAACCGATTGATTATACATCTAAATTAGTCTAAGTAACTTAAATATAAGCTGCTCAATTTAATAATAGTTAATCTACAAGAATTCTATATTTTTCGCTCCGCTAACGCTGCTTCTAAATTCTGACGATTAGTCATCGTACTATCAATTTTAATATAAGCACATTGTTCTTCAGGAATAATAATAGCTTCATGTACGCCAGTTTGTTGTAAGAAAAAATTTGTTAAATTTTTATCCTTACTATAGTCCATAAGTTGTATTCGCAAATTAGCTAAATATGGCGGTTCTTTCATCGTAAAAGCAAATATAAGCCATAAACAAGCCATCAAAGTTGCACTTAACAGTAACACCATAGTACCTTCATGTTCTGCAATCCATCCACCTACACTACCACCAACAGCAGCACCAAAAAATTGAAAGGTTGAATAAATTCCCATTGCTGTACCCTTACTACCTGCTGGTGCTTCTTTACTAATCAAAGATGGGAGCAGCGCTTCCATAAGATTAAACGCAATGAAAAATAATAGTGTTCCACCAATGAGTACCCATAACTGATTGTGTGCTTGCCATAACGTTGCTTCAGCAGTAATCAAAATCACAATGCAACATAAAAAAACAGTCCGCATTTTACGTTTAACTTCAGCAATAATAATGCCTGGTATCACACTAACAAAAGCAATCAACATAGTAACAAGATAAATTTGCCAATGACGATAAGCTGGAAAACCTGCACGTTCAAGACATAGTGGTAAAGCAATAAATGTTGCCATCAATAAACAATGCATGCAAAAAATACCAATATTCAGTTTCAGTAACTGGGGTTGTTTTAGCACATCTTTTAAGCAGCCTTTAACCACAGCAGATTCGCTATTACGTATATGGTTTTGGCTTTTGGGAATAATAGTAATAGTTAGGATAATTCCACTTACAGCGAGTACAGCAATAAACCAAAATAAACCTTGCAAGCCAATCTGGTGAGTAATGATAGGCCCCACTACCATCGCAACCGCAAAAGTAATACCAAAAGAAACACCAATAAATGCCATTGCTTTGGTACGTGTTTGTTCACGCGTTAAATCAGACAATAATGCCATTACCGCTGCAGAAATAGCACCACTTCCCTGTAATGCACGTCCAATAATCACGCCCCAAATAGAGGTAGATAATGCAGCAACCACACTGCCAATCACAAAAATTAATAATCCGAAAATAATTAAAGTCTTACGTTCTATCTTATCAGACCATAAACCGAAAGGAATTTGAAAGATAGCTTGCATAAAACCATATATACCAATAGCAATACCAATAAGCGTTTCATTTGCGCCTTGTAAATGCATACCATAGGTAGTAAGTACTGGTAAGACCATAAACATACCAAACATACGTAAGGAAAAAATCGCCCCAAGCCCCCATGTAGCCTTACGCTCTTCGGCTGTCATACGATTATCATTGTTCATAGTTATTGTCTTCATGGATATTTAATAAAGTTGGAGGAAATAAAAAAATCTGCCCAATGGGCAGATATTCAAGAATTATATTAAATAAGTTTTAGCCAATAATTTAATTAGCTAAACTAACGACTGTATGTGCTGGAACCATAAAATCAATCGACATCATAATATTAAGCGTAAAAATTGTGATGATAGAAAACACAAATAGTTTTCTTGCCCAAATATGATCATTATTCTCAGCTTTATAACCAGACAATGCCATACATAACCACCACAGACTAACAGTCATCGCCACTACAAGGTATTTATAACCAGCATAGCCACCTATAGATAACATCAGTGCAGCAAACATAAAAGCAATGATATACAACATAATATGATGCTTAGCCACCGCAATACCTTTTACCACAGGTAAAACTGGAATATTCGCTGTTTGATAGTCTTTAAAGCGGAAAATAGCAATAGCATAAGAATGAGGCATCTGCCATAAGCTAAAAATCGCTAACAAAATTAATGCGCCTGCATCAAATTCATTACTAACAGCACAATAACCGATAACAGGAGGAGCTGCACCAGATAAACTACCTATGAGAGTACCATAAACAGAATGACGCTTCATGTATAGGCTATAGACAAACACATACACCATAAATCCCATGACTGCCAGCCACATAGCAAGAGGATTAGCACCAAAATAAAGCGTTACAAATCCTAAAATACCCAATACTGTAGCTAACACAAAGGCAGCCTGTACGGATATTAAACCTTTGACTAATACACGATTTTTAGTGCGCTCCATTTTTCGATCAATATCACGATCAATCAAATTATTAAAAGCACAACCTGATGCCACTACTAATGATACGCCAATAAGCGTATAAATAAACAGCATGTGATCAAGATGCCCTTTAGCGGCTAACAGAAAACCGCCGACAACGGAAATAAGGTTGCCGACGATAATTCCTGGTTTGGTTACTTGTAGGTAAGATTTAACCATTGCAAATCCTATTAACCTGCCATCATATTTGCATTTAGACTCCACATAATCCAAATGGATAATCCTACCAATAACAAAATCACAATAGCTGTGAAAATGAAAGAGATAAGATTCCAGCGTTCATCATGGGAAGTCCCCATATGCAAGAAGCATACAAGCTGAACAATAAGCTGTACTACAGCTGTAACAGCAATAACAAGTAATAAAGTAGTTTTAGGTGCACTGTGATTCATTACCATAAGGAATGGAATCAAAGTCAAAATAACAGATAAAACAAAACCAATTAAATAGCTTTTTGTACTACCGTGCACGGCAGTAACTTGCTCGTGGTTACCATGACTCATAGCAGAACCCCCATCAAGTAAACAATGGAAAAGACACAAATCCAAACAATGTCAAGGAAGTGCCAAAATAGACTTAAACACATCAAACGAGTACGAGTAACAGAAGATAAACCGCGAGTAACTACCTGTACCATCATGACGACCATCCAAATTAGCCCAGCAGTAACGTGTAAACCGTGTGTACCAACTAGTGCAAAGAAACCAGAAAGGAAACCACTACGATCAGGTCCTATACCTTCTGCAATCAGATGGTGAAACTCATTTATTTCCATACCTACGAAACCAGCACCAAATAAAAAGGTTACTCCCAACCATAATAAAACTTGTTGAGACTGGTTACGATTCATAGCTAAAACAGCAAAACCGTAAGTAATAGAACTTAACAACAATAGAAAAGTTTCAATTAAGACATAAGGTAACTCGAAAATCTCTTTACCTGTCGGTGCACCTGCTGTACCAGGTAACAACACGATATAGGTTGCAAATAGACAAGAGAATAGAATCAAGTCGCTCATTAGATAAATCCAGAAACCGAAAACTTTCATCGGCCCTGTATCGTGGTGCCCATGATGGGCACTCTCATGTATCATAGTATTTGTTGACATTATTGCAGCCCTGCTTGAGATAATTCTTTAAAGTGTTTGTTTTCAATAGTTTCAATTTGATCAACTGGAACATAATAGTCCACATCTTGATCGAAACTCTTAGCAATCCATGTGACAACGATGCCAGCAAAACCAACAATTGCCATCCACCAAATATGCCAGATCATTGCAAAACCAAAGATCATCGCAAATACAGCGATAATGATACCTGCTGCGGTATTTTTTGGCATATGAATAGGTTCATAAGCCGCTGTTGGTTTAGCATAAGCCACACCTTTCTCTTTATTGTCCCAGAAAGCATCGATTTCTTCGACACGAGGAGTAACCGCAAAATTATAAAACGGTGGAGGTGAAGAAGTTGCCCATTCAAGTGTACGACCACCCCATGGATCACCTGTTGTATCTCTATTTTTATTACGGTCACGAATAGATACGCCAAGTTGAATAAATTGGCAAGCAATACCACAAGCGATAATCACCGCACCAAGTGCTGCTACTGCAAGCAATGGTTGGAATTCTGAATCAATGTGTTGGCTCAATCGACGAGTCATTCCCATAAAGCCTAAAGCGTATAAAGGTAAAAATGCGACAATAAACCCGATTTGCCAGCACCAGAATGAACGTCTACCCCATTTTTCATTTAAGGTAAATCCGAATGCTTTAGGGAACCAATAGTTCAAGGCAGCGAATAGACCAAATACCACACCACCAATAATAGTGTTATGGAAGTGAGCAACTAAGAATACACTACCATGTAATACGAAGTCAGCACCAGGTACAGCTAATAACACCCCAGTCATTCCACCAATAGCAAAGGTAACGATAAATCCAATAGTCCATAACATAGGCACACTAAATTTAATACGTCCTTGGTACATGGTGAATAACCAGTTGAAAATTTTCACCCCAGTCGGAATAGAGATAATCATCGTCGCAATACCAAAGAACGCATTGACATTTGCGCCTGATCCCATAGTAAAGAAGTGGTGCAACCAAACGATGAAAGAAAGAATAGTAATACATACAGTTGCCCACACCATAGAGGTGTAACCAAACATTTTCTTACGTGAGAATGTTGCTGTAACTTCTGCGTACACACCAAACATAGGCAATACGAGAATATATACTTCAGGGTGTCCCCATGCCCAAATTAGGTTGATATACATCATCATGTTACCACCCAAATCATTGGTAAAGAAATGGGTACCTAAATAACGATCTAATGTAAGTAACGCAATACTTGCAGTCAAAATTGGGAATGAAGTTAAAATTAACACATTAGAACAGAAAGAAGCCCAACAGAAAATTGGCATTTTCATTAAGCTCATTCCTGGTGCACGCATTTTGAGAATAGTCACGATAAAGTTAATCGCACTCAACGTTGTCCCTATCCCCGATATCTGCAGCGTCCAGATCCAATAATCCACCCCTACATCAGGGCTATATTGTAATTCTGACAATGGTGGATAAGCCAACCAACCAGTTTTCGCAAATTCTCCAACCCCTAACGAGATATTAATCAACACCACACTGACAGCAGTAAACCAAAAACCTAAGTTATTCAAGAATGGATAGGCAACGTCGCGAGCTCCAATTTGTAATGGAATCACAATATTCATTAAACCAATCACAAATGGCATAGCAACGAAGAAAATCATAATTACGCCGTGCGCGGTAAAGATTTGGTCATAATGTTCTGGCGGTAAGAAGCCTGCATGCCCACTTGAAGCCAAAAGTTGTTGACTACGCATCATAATTGCATCGGCAAAGCCACGGATTAACATCACGATAGCTAAAAAGATATACATAATACCAATACGTTTATGGTCCACAGTGGTAATCCAATCACGCCATAGTGGTCCCCACAATTTAAAATAAGTCAAAGCGATAATGACAGCAATACCGCCCAAAATAATACCGCTAACCGTTACCATTACAATGGGTTCATGAAACGGTATAGCGTCTAATGATAATTTTCCGAACATAGTTATATCCTTTGATGCTTATCCAACTATTTAATATTTGCTGCTGATAATTCTGTTTCAGCTAATAAGTTCGTTAGTGCCATCAGTTCTACTGTATATGTCAATAATGTTGACTGATTATGCGACATATTTGCACCATGCATATGATGCATATCATGGTTCATTGGCATATGCGGACTGCCATATTTTTTCATAATTTCATAGAACAGATGTGGAACAACACTAGAGAAATATCTTGGCTTATCAAATTTGCTTGGTGTAGCAACTTGATCAAATGCTGCTATGCTGTCTAAAGCCTCAGGTGATTGTTTTACTTTCGCAACCCATTCTTCAAAAGAGGCATCATCAGGAGTCGCAATAGCAGAGAATTTCATACCTGAGAAACCTGCACCACTATAACTTGCAGAGATCCCCTTATAAGTACCTGGTTCATTAGCAATTAAATGTAGTTTAGTTTGCATACCAGCCATTGCATATACTTGACTACCTAATTGAGGAATGAAGAAAGAGTTCATCACTGTATCTGATGTGATCTTAAATTCAACAGGTGTATTTTGTGGGAAAGCAATCTCATTGATTGTGGCAATACCCTGCTCAGGATAAATAAACAACCACTTCCAATCTAAAGAAACAACTTGGATAGTTATAGGTTTTTTCTCATGGTCTAACGGACGATAAGGATCAAGCGAGTGGGTAGTTTTCCACGTAATTGTTCCCAAAATAAGGATAATGATGATAGGAATTCCCCAAACAACCATCTCAATCTTATTTGAATGAGCCCAGTTAGGTGAATATTTAGCATTTGTGCCTTCTCGATATTTTCTAACAAATACAATTGCCATTACAATTACTGGAATCACGACAAGCAACATGAGACCAGTTGCCACAAGGATGAGTGTACGCTCCTCCATACCGACTTGGCCCTTAGAATTGAGCAATACAGCGCTCTCACAACCACTTAACAACAAAGTGGCACAAGCAAGCACAAAGCTCCATTTGGCATGTTTACTACTCAGTTTCATAAATGATAACCTCAATACAGAAACAAACAAAAGTTTTAGAGAATGAAGCACAATATATACGCTACTGTTACAACAAAAATAACAGTAGTTTTGTGCGTGCAATCATGACTCTGCTTCTTAGGATTATATAGGATTAAAACGGGAGGCCATATTAACATTTTTTTCATATTTTAGTCACTTTTTTTATGCCATTTTAATAGTTTTATTTACATTTATATCTATTAAAGTAGATCAAATTAAACAAGCAAATAAAATGAAGATAATAAAGACAATATTTCAGGACAAAAACCATTTGTTATAACAGTATGCAAGAATAAAAAAACAGCTAGACATACTCAGCTATTATCAGATCTTTACTTAACCTAATTCTTTAAGGTGTGACAATATCAAGGCAAAAAAATAGCCCTAAAACAAATCTGCTTTAGGGCTATCTAAGAATAGTGTAAAAATTAGCGACGTAAACCTAAACGGCTAATTAAGTTAGAATAGCTTTCTAAATTTGTACGTCTTAAATAATCTAATAATTTACGACGGCGTGAAACCATACCTAATAAACCACGACGACCATGATGATCTTTTTTATGAACTGAAAAATGTTCTTGTAAGTGGTTAATTTGTGCAGTTAATAATGCAATTTGTACTTCTGATGAACCAGTATCTTTTGCATCACGACCAAATTCAGCAATGATTTTTGCTTTTGCTTCAGTACTTAGAGACATAATAAACTCCTAAAAAGTTAAGTTAACAATACATCAATAGCCGATCTCTAATCCAGCTACGACAAGAGCTGTGCATTTTACCTGTTCTGCTACAGAATGGCAAAATATTTTAATTTATTATTCACTGGTTAACGTGAATTCCTCTGCTGTGATAGCAGACTGTTCAATTTTAGGGGCTACAACCTCTACTTCCGTATTAAATTGCACTCCTCGTGGTAAAGCTGCTCCACGGCGGCCACGCTCCCCACGATAGTTTTCTACATCTTCTGCGGTTAATGTTACTTTTCGTTTTCCTGCTCGGAAAATCAAACTGCTACCTGCATCAATTAAGAAAACTCTCGCTAATAACTCTTCACGGGATTTTGCTTTCGCCGCAGGAATATTAATAATCTTATTCCCTTTTCCTTTTGCCAATTCAGGTAATTCACTTAATTGGAACACTAACATTCTATTTGCGGTTGTGATCGCAACTAACCAAGCGGCTTTATTTTCTACAATCACTGGCGGCAATACTTTCGCATTTTCAGGTAATGAAATACTTGCTTTCCCAGCTTTATTGCGAGAAACCAAATCTTCCACTTGGCATACAAATCCATATCCAGCATCAGACGCAAGCAAAATAGGCTGTTCAGCTTTACTCATCAGTAATTGTTCAATCGTTGCCCCAGCTGGTAAGGTTAATTTTCCTGTAATAGGTTCACCTTGGGAGCGAGCAGATGGTAGCGATAACGCATCTAAGCTATAACTACGCCCTGTACTATCAAAGAAAATCACTGGTTGATTTGAACGCCCATAAACGTGTGCTAAATATTTATCGCCTGCTTTATAACTCAATGAAACTGGATCAATATCATGCCCTTTCGCACAGCGTACCCATCCCATTTCAGAAAGAATGACGGTAACAGGTTCTACCGGAATTAACGCACTTTCTGCTAGCGCTTTGGCTTCTTCACGTTCAACAATTTTTGAACGGCGAGGGCTAGCAAAAGTTTCTGCGTCTTGTTGAATTTCTTGCTTAATTAATTGGTTCAAATTCTCGGCAGAAGAAAGAATATTTTCTAACTGCTTCCGTTCTTCGGCTAATTGTTGCTGCTCTGCTTTTAATTCTGTTTCTTCTAATTTTGCCAAATGACGCAAACGTAAATTCAGAATGGCTTCGGCCTGTTCTTCTGACAAGGCAAAGCGTGCCATTAAGACCTGTTTTGGTTCGTCTTCATGGCGAATTATCTCAATGACCTCATCAATATTTAAAAAAGCAATTAATAAGCCATCTAAAATATGTAAGCGAGCTAAAACTTTATCTAAACGATATTGCAAGCGGCGAGTTACCGTTTGACGGCGGAACGTGAGCCATTCTGTTAAAATCGTATAAAGATCTTTCACCGCAGGCTTACGATCCAAACCTATCATATTCATATTAACACGATAGCTTTTCTCTAAATCTGTCGTAGCAAATAAATGTGCCATTAGTTCATCTTCATTTACTCGATTGGAACGTGGCACAATCACGATTCGAGTTGGATTTTCATGATCAGATTCATCTTTGATATCATCTACCATTGGCAATTTTTTGTTACGCATTTGCGTTGCAATTTGCTCAATAATTTTCGCCCCAGAGGCTTGATAAGGAATAGCAGTAATAACAATTTCCCCATCTTCTTTTTTCCAAACAGCCCGCATTTTTAACGAACCTTTGCCTTGAGTATAGATTTTTTGTAAATCTTCTGGTGGAGAAATAATTTCAGCTTCTGTTGGAAAATCAGGAGCTTTAACAATTTTTAAAAGATCTTTTATTGTTGCTTCAGGTTTATCTAACAACAGAATCAATGCTTTAGCAATTTCATTGATATTATGCGGTGGAATATCTGTTGCCATTCCTACAGCAATACCCGTTGTGCCATTGAGTAAAATATGTGGCAAACGTGCAGGTAAATATTGTGGTTCCTCAATCGTACCATCAAAATTTGGTTGATAATCAACCGTTCCTTGCCCTAATTCCGACAATAATAATTCAGAAATTTTAGATAAACGTGATTCGGTATAACGCATTGCCGCAAAGGATTTTGGATCGTCTGGTGCTCCCCAGTTTCCTTGCCCATCAACTAATGGATAACGATAAGAAAAAGGTTGTGCCATCAACACCATTGCTTCATAACAAGCAGTATCACCGTGTGGATGAAATTTACCTAACACATCACCAACAGTACGTGCAGATTTTTTATATTTCGCCGTTGCATTCAATCCTAATTCTGACATCGCATAAATAATACGGCGCTGTACAGGTTTTAAGCCATCACCAATAAATGGCAAGGCACGATCCATAATCACATACATTGAATAATTGAGGTAAGCATTCTCTGTAAAATGCCCAATAGGCATCTGCTCAACCCCTTCATAATTAATTGTTGCCATTATTTTCTCTCTATTATTCGATTCTACACGCTAAGTTCGGCATGATCGCCTTTCTCTTGTAACCAATTTTTACGATCATCTGCTCGTTTTTTCGCTAATAACATATCCAAAATTTCAAAGGTGTGATCTTGTTCTCCCTCTTCCACAGCAGTAGGTTGATAGACCAGTTGTACTAAACGACGAGTATTCGGATCCATTGTTGTTTCGCGTAATTGTAATGGATTCATTTCTCCTAACCCTTTGAAACGTTGTACATTAGCTTTACCACGTTTACTTTGTAAGCGTTCTAAAATCGCCTCTTTTTCTCCCTCATCAAGGGCGTAATACACTTCTTTGCCTAAATCAATACGGTAAAGTGGTGGCATCGCTACATAAACGTGCCCCTCTTCCACCAATTTCGGGAAATGACGTAAAAATAATGCACATAATAATGTTGCAATATGCAGACCATCTGAGTCCGCATCTGCAAGAATACACACCTTGCCATAACGTAATTGTGAAAGGTCATCTGAATCAGGGTCAATCCCTAATGCCACGGCAATATCGTGAATCTCTTGCGAACCCAGTACTTGATCACCAGCCACTTCCCAAGTATTGAGAATCTTGCCACGCAATGGCAAAATCGCTTGATATTCTCGATCTCGTGCCTGTTTTGCTGAACCACCAGCAGAATCCCCCTCAACCAAGAACAATTCTGTGCGTGAAAGATCTTGTTGAGTACAATCGGCTAATTTGCCAGGAAGTGCTGGGCCACTAACTAATTTTTTACGCACCACTTTTTTTGCACTGCGTAAACGACGTTGTGCAGAGGCAATCGCCATTTCAGCTAATTGTTCAGCCTGTTGCACATTTTGGTTTAACCAAAGGCTAAAACTATCTTTGACAACACCACTCACAAAGACCGCACTTTGTCGTGAAGATAAGCGCTCTTTCGTTTGCCCTGCAAATTGTGGATCTTGCATTTTTAATGAAAGGATATAAGCACAACGCTCCCAAAGATCATCGGCAGTTAATTTCACGCCACGAGGTAATAAATTGCGGAACTCACAAAATTCTCGCATCGCATCTAACAAGCCTTGACGCAGTCCATTCACGTGTGTTCCACCTAGAGGAGTTGGGATTAAGTTAACATAACTTTCACCAATAATATTCCCACCTTCAGGTAACCAAAATAATGCCCAACTTACCGCTTCAGTAGAGGCTTTAAATTCACCAATAAATGGTTTTTCTGGAACAGTTTCTACGCCATCAACCGCTTCCAATAAATAATCTGATAAACCATCTTGATAACACCAGATATCTTCGGTTTGATTAACTTTATCAACAAACTTGATTTCTAAACCAGGGCAGAGAACGGCTTTAGCTCGCAATAAATGACGCAAACGAGAAACAGAAAATTTTGCCGAATCAAAATATTTAGGATTAGGTAAAAATTTCACGGTTGTACCAGTGGTTCTTCTACCACAGCTACCAATAACCGCTAATTCTTCAACCTTTTTGCCATCAGCAAAAGCAATATGATAAACCTCACCATTACGTTTGACAGTTACATCAACGCGTGCAGACAGTGCATTCACCACCGAAATTCCCACACCGTGTAAACCACCAGCAAACTGATAGTTTTTATTAGAGAATTTTCCACCTGCATGCAGTTTCGTTAAGATTAGCTCGACCCCAGAGATTTTTTCCACAGGGTGAATATCAACAGGCATACCACGCCCATTATCAATGACTTCTAAAGATTGATCTGGATAAAGAATGACCTCTATTTTGCTTGCATATCCAGCTAAGGCCTCATCTACACTATTATCAATAACTTCTTGACCTAAATGGTTTGGCCTTGTGGTATCAGTGTACATTCCCGGGCGTAATTGCACTGGCTCGAGATCTTTCAGGACAGTAATATCGTTAGCGTTATAAATCTCTTGACTCATTGTTCTAGGCTACCTTAAATCACAAAGGGCTAGATTCTAGCATTTTTTTGTTAGTGAACAAAGATTGTCACTAAGTAGAATTAATTTATTCCCGTTGCACCATACAGAATGAGAAGAAAATAGAAGGAGATTGCAAATTCAATCAAACCAACCTGTTTCACTGATAAGTTACGTTTTGGTAAGAATATAGCTCTTATCAGAGGTAACAAAAAAGCAATACTGAGTAAGATATTAGATAGCCCTAATGGAAATAACACACAAAGGAAATGAAAAATACAAGAAGCATAATAGTATTTAGGATTCTTGCGTTCACGCATAACACTTTTGACATATAACGTTGTACCGATAAAAAAGAAACTTGGATACAGGGCAATCTCTATTAAATGGTAATCCCATTGTGACTGTGGGAAATAATAAGCACACATACCTGCAAGTGCAAAAATAATAATCGCGGCTAAATCATTGAGAAACGCGCGTTCATTTTTTGTTTTGCTGTAATAAATATTGATTAGGACAAATGGCAACATTGCTGCTAAAAAATAGAGAATATTTGGGTTATACCAAATTGCAGGTAACGCAAATAATAAGCTCGTACTGCCATAAATTAAGGTCCAACGCCAATAGAGTGAAAGATTTCGTCCTTTAAATAAAGCAAGAAACGGATAAGTCATCAAATACAACGAAAACCACGCTAGTAATAAACTCAGATGTAACATTATTGGAGAAGAAAGCATTACACCATAACAGAAAGGTAATAATGCCATCACAATGGCACCATGCTGATTGGAAATTAATAGTTTCATTTTTCGACCTAACAGTTGATAATAGCCAACGATTTTAACCTTAATTTTTCTAACGAGATATAACTTAAAGGAGTGCTTTATGAGTGAAATGAAACGGATTGATGCAGGTAATCGCTTATCCGAAGCCGTAATTTATGGTGGCATCGCCTATCTTGCGGGACAAGTTCCAGAAGATACTTCGCTTGATGCTTACGGACAAACGCAACAGGTTTTGCAATTAATTGATAATTTATTAGCACAAAGTAATTCTGATAAATCCCGTATTCTGCGAGCAGAAATTTTCCTTGCAGATATGCAGGATTATGCAGCAATGAATCGTGCTTGGGATGAATGGGTAATTGCAGGTTCAGCACCAGCTCGCTCAACTGTTGAAGCAAAACTCGCTCATCCAGATTGGAAAGTCGAAATCGTCATCACTGCTGCATGTAAATAACGTTCTACTTATGCCATAATATTATTGTTAATTTCCCTAATTGTTTGAGATTTATGTTGTTTATTGAGAATTTTCCTATTTATATGCAGTTTTTTATTGGTCTATTTGCGGTAACCAATCCTGTTGGATCATTACCAATTTTTATGAGTATGACCAGTAATCAATATGAAGCAGAACGTCAAAAAACTATGCTTGTCACATCAACTGCGATTGGCATTGTATTACTGACAAGTTTATTTATTGGTCAACTTCTGCTCAACTTCTTTAGTATCTCAATTAATTCATTCCGTATTGCTGGTGGTATCTTAGTGATCTCAATCGCAATGACGATGATCAGCGGTAAATTAGGGGAAGAAAAACAAAATAAAGAGGAACGAGCTACTAACTTTTCTGATAATGAAAGTATTGCTGTTGTGCCATTAGCAATGCCATTGATTGCTGGACCTGGTGCAATCAGCTCTACTATTGTTTGGGCATCTCGTTACAACAATTGGATTGATTGGCTTGGTTTTGCCTTAGCAATTATTATTTTCTCATTCTTATGTTATGCCATTTTCCGTTCTGGCCCGATGATTATGAAATATCTTGGTAAAACAGGCAGCAACGTGGTTACACGTATCATGGGATTGATTCTAATGGCACTAGGTATTGAAATTTGTGTTGCTGGTATTTCTAACTTATTCCCAGGGTTATTACATTGATGAAGCCTTTCTCAAAAAGCAAATTTTCGATTATTGTTTGTTGTTGTTTATTTTTTGCGATTGCTTGCGATCAACAAAAACAAAATATATCCACCACTAGCAATACATCATCTGAAATATCAGGATCTACGACAACATTAGTACGTGCAGGTAATTTTGCTCAACCTATTCTCGATCCTCATCAAGTGAGTGATATTCAAAATACTGCTCTTCTCTACGATCTCTATGAAGGATTAGTTAGCTATGATATTCACGGTAATATTACGCCAGCAGTTGCCCAATCTTGGGAAAGTAAAGACCAAAAAAGTTGGTTATTTCATTTACGCCAAGATGCAAAATGGTCTGATGGCAGTGAAGTTACCGCAGAAGATTTTGTTCACAGTTGGCAAAACCTATTAACTAATAAAACTGCATTAGCCCCATATTTGGGTTTTATTGCTGTACAGAATGCACGAGAGATTTTACAAAATAAATTACCTGCTACTGCACTCGGTATTAAAGCCATTGATCCCCATACATTAGCAATTCAATTAGATAAAGCTAATGCCTATTTACCGATGATGTTGGCACATATCGCTTTAGTGCCAAATAAAAGTGGTCTATATAACGGAGCATATAGTCTAACGAATATAGATGATAAGAAAATTTCTTTAACAGCTAATCCTTATTATTGGAATAAAGTGCATGTTTCTTTTCAGCAAGTAGAATATTGGCGAACTAATCTCTCATCAACCAAAATTGATTGGCAATTTTTACCACCAAAAACAACTACTGAAGTCCAACAAGTACCCAAATTATGTAGCTATTACTATGAATTAAATCCTCATCATCCAACATTGCAAAATACAGCAATTCGGCAAGCACTGATCAGCCTAATTTCAAGTCAATCTGCTATTGCTAATGTTGCACTTAATGGCAAGGCAACAGTCAATTTATTGCCACAATCAATGCTATTTAGTAGCTATTTAAATTTACCACCAGCAGAACAATTACTCATGCAAGCTAATGTGACCAATCAACATCCACTACACATCACATTGACTTATGATGATTCCGCAGTAAATCAACAAATTGCACAAAATCTTTCTCGCCAATTTTCACAATCAGATCTGATTCATGTCTCATTACAAGGTAAAACAACTCAAGAATGGGCAACACAACACATACAACAACAATTTCAGCTTATTCGTAGTGGTTGGTGTGCCGACTATAATGATCCATCAGCCTTTTTAAACAATTTCCATTCAAAAAATCCTGATAATTTGATCCATTATTACAATCCACAAGTAGATCAATGGTTAGAACAAGCCATGACAGAACTTAATCCAGAAGCCCGCCAACAGCTTTATCAACAAGTAGTAGATGCAATCGCACAGGATGCCATTATTTTGCCTTTGTTCCAGTATTATTTACCTGTTTCTATTGCACCAAATTTAGCGGGATATGATTTAAATAATCCAACTCAAATCTTTTATAGCAAGGATTTATATCGGTTGGTGAAGTAATAGGAATAAAAAAAGTGTGGTACTTGACCACACTCCTTTTCGATACTTATTTTAATGGTGGTTTAACATCTGGAGAAGATTCAGGTTTGACTAGCTCTGGGAATGTTTTTTCCTTACTATTGGCTAATATCTTACCAATTTCATCAGCTTGTTTATCCAAATGTAATTCTGCATAGGCTTGTTGCAACATTGGCAATGCTTTATACGCATAACTTGTGTCTGAATATAAACGTAATAAATTATCTTGAATACGATTTACTACTGCCACATATGCATTACGTTTTTGATAAAATTCCGCAATTTCATATTGATGTTTCGCTAAACTCTCACGAATATACTGCATTCGTTGCACCGCATCTTTTGTATATTCACTATTTGGGAAATAACGCACTAATGTTTCAAAATTATGATAGGCATCTTCTCTTGGCTTAGTTTCACGAGAAGAACGATCAACACCAAAGAAATCTTGGAACAAGTTATCCCCCAATGCCATATTGGTTAATCCTGCCAGATATAACACATAATCTAAATGTGGACCTTGTGGATATTTTTGTAGATAACGATCCGCAGTTGAAAGCGTATTAACATAATCTTCGCTACGGTAATAAGCATAAATTAAATTTAAATCAGCTTGTTGTGCATATTCGCCATATGGGAAACGGCTATCTGTGGCTTCAAGATAACGAATTGCTTGACGATAATTTTCATCTTGCAAATAGTCTTGTGCTTTTTGGTATAACTCCTGAACTGGGGCTTGCTCTACTTGTTCTTTAGAATTAGAACAAGCAGTTAATACCAACGCAGATAAGGCTGTTACAGCAATCGCTTTTATCTTATTCATACTCATCATAGATCCTCGATTTTATTTGGTGAATTGCCTGATGAATTCATCGTTCAAGTTATTTTCAATCTGTAAACTCGTTGATAGTTAAGGTACAATCACGACTTTGACATCATTTTTTGCTGTTATTGTATAGTGTATCAGCAAATAATTAAATGTTTATGTTACTGGAATTATAATCACTATGGAACACCTTAAATTAACAGCAGAGGTTCAACCTCATCAATTAGGTCAGCGCTTAGACCAAACTTTAGCAGAATTGTTTCCAGAATATTCTCGTTCTCGAATAAAAACTTGGATTGAAGCTGGCTTAGTACAAGTAGATGGTAAAGTTGTTACCGTCCCAAAAGAAAAAGTCTTCGGTACAGAACACATTATTATGCAAGCGGAAATCGAAGAGGATACTCGCTTTACACCACAAGATGTCCCATTAGACATTATTTATGAAGATGAGCACATTCTAGTAATTAATAAAACAAAAGATTTAGTGGTACATCCAGGTGCTGGAAATCCAGATAATACGGTATTAAATGGATTACTTTATCATTATCCACCAATTGCAGAAGTACCTCGTGCAGGAATTGTGCATCGATTAGATAAAGATACCACTGGGCTAATGGTCGTTGCTAAAACTGTTGAAGCACAAACCAAACTTGTGCGTGCCTTACAAAAGCGCCAAATCACTCGTGAATATGAAGCAATAGCAAGCGGGATTATGACCAAAGGTGGTACAGTAGATCAACCTATGGCACGCCATCCTACTAAACGCACCCATATGGCAGTTCATCCAATGGGCAAGCCCGCTGTTACCCATTATCGAATTATGGAACGCTTCCGTAACTATACGCGTTTACGTTTACGTCTTGAAACAGGAAGAACACACCAAATTCGTGTTCATATGGCACATATTGCACATCCATTATTAGGCGATCAAACCTATGGTGGACGACCAAAACCGCCAAAAGGTGCAAGTGAAGAATTATTAACAGTATTGCGTCAGTTTCAACGTCAAGCACTACACGCAATTATGCTGCGTTTAGAACATCCTATTACGGGTGAATTGATGGAATGGTATGCACCATTACCTGATGATTTTATTGCACTAGTTGACGCACTAAAAGTAGATTACGAATTACATAAAGATGAGCTAGATTATTAATGAAAGCAATTTATCCAAACTGGCAAGTACCAGCAAATGTCCATGCTTTAAGTACACTACGCACTGATGGTTATAGTTGTGGCACTTATGCTGGTTTAAATTTAGGTGACCACGTTGGCGATGATCCCAATGTGGTACAAAAAAATCGCCAACGTTTAGTGGAACAATTTCAACTACCACAATATCCAGCGTTTCTTACACAAGTACACGGCACGATAGTAAAACAGTTACCACTTACAGATAACAATCTCACCGCAGATGCCTGTTATACCAACCAAGCCAACCAAGTTTGTTTAATTATGACAGCCGATTGTTTGCCTGTCTTATTTGCAGCGGGAAATGGGACAGAAGTAGCAGCAGCACACGCTGGTTGGCGTGGATTAGCAGCTGGAATATTAGAAAATACCTTATCTCAATTTAAAACTGCACCAGATCAAATTAAAGTTTGGTTAGCGCCTGCGATTGGTCCAACTGCATTCCAAGTTGGTGCAGAAGTAAAACAAGCCTTTTGTGAAAAACATCCAGTAGCAGAGCAAGCTTTTCTTCCAGATCCAGAACACACTGATAAATATTTTGCCGATCTCTATCAACTAGCTCGTTTACGTTTACAACAAGCTGGCGTATTGGCAGAAAACATTAGTGGTGGCGAATATTGTACTTATTCCGATCCAGAAAAATTTTATTCTTATCGCCGTGATAAACAGACTGGCAGAATGGCAACCTTAATTTGGTTTAGTGAACAATAAGAGTAATAGTACTATAAAAATGAATCCTATCTTACGGATAGGATTCTAAATTGTTATTTCAGTAACTCGTCATTACTACGATGTATCCATTTACCTCGTTTTTTATCCATATATTGGAAATATTCATTAGTAAAGGTACCTTGTGAACAAGTCAATTTATCCAATCTAGAATTAATAGAATCATAATTTTTTAATGCATCATTTAAAGTAACTGGTCCAGTTAACGAAAAAACGCCCCCATCAATCCGCTTCTGTTCAATATTATCAATAATCAGTTCTAATGTTTTACCTAAAAACTCATTCCCTTTCATACTAGCAAGAAAAAAGTTTGTATATTTATCGCGACGAAAAATAACGACTTCATTATCATGTTTCTTAATAATTGACGATAAATTCCAGACTAAATGAGCATCAATGTCCATATACACTCCACCTTCATTATATAAAACAAAGATACGCCAAAAATCAGCTTGAGCGGCACCATCTGTTAATTTCATATAGGCTTGATATGTACGCTGATCAGCATGAGATTTAATATATTCCTCTCGCCCTTCTGTACTCACATAACGATAGTCATAATCTAAGGATAACAAACGGTTAAACAAATAATTACAATAAACTGGAAGTGTGACACGATTACTATAATTCGTTTGCCAAATAACAGGAGTAATTTTATTCACTTGTGTTTTTGCTCTTTTAGCGGAACTAAATTCAGGAATCACAAATCGTTTTTTAGGAAAGAATAAATGAAATGGATAACTAATAGTTTTAATAATATTACCCAGTAAACGAGTTAATCCATTAGAAATTAGAATTAAATGTTTATATTTTACTTCAGACTGTATATTCATTTATTTTTCTCTATGCTACTGTTTTCTAAATAGTATCATATTACTTAAAAAATCCTTTTTAATCAACCATTTACTACACATAGAAAATGACAATAAGTGGCATATAGGACAAAAAGTTGGTAATTATTATTTCTCATAATTCTTACCAGCTTTTTTATTTAAAAAATCCTGTATAAACAATATCTTATGTCTTATTGTTAAACCACTATGTGGACGTAATTTATCCTTAAGTTCTTTAAATAATCCCTCTATTCGATTGGTAGTCTTTTATATGCTTTTAAACCACTTTTTACCAACTTTTTTGTCCTATATGCGTAAATTCTTAAAAAAGCTCTAACCGCTCATTTCATCACACCTTCATATAAAAAATTTCACTCTATACCCAATCAACTCTCTTTTTTCATATTCGCTCTATCAAACACAATAAAAAATCTGCACCTAAACAGTGTTACCATTTAAATGCAGATTTATATGACTTTTAATATTTAATCCAAATACTCAATCTATTTCTTCTGTGCTTGTACCGCAGCAACTGCCACCATATTGATAATACGGCGAACAGAAGATACTGGTGTCAGAATATGTGCAGATTTCTTCAAGCCCATTAACATTGGTCCAACAGTAATTGCCGTTGTTGTTGCACGTAATAAGTTATAACTAATCCGAGCAGATTCCATACTTGGCATAATTAATAAGTTTGCCGCTCCTTTAATTGGGCTATCAGGCATAATGTTTTTGCGTAAGTTTTCTGAAAGTGCAATATCACCATGCATTTCACCATCAATAATTAAATCTGGGCGACGTGCTTTCACTAACTCAAGCACTTTACGCATTTTCACCGCATTTTCACTATTTGATGAACCATAATTTGAGTTAGAAAGGAGTGCCACTTGCGGTTCAATACCAAAAGATTGCACCTCTTCCGCTGCCATTAAAGTAATCTCTACTAACTCTTCTGCTGTTGGATTTTCATTCACAAAAGTATCTGAAATAAACACGTTACCTGTTGGTAATACTAAGCTGTTTACAGTAGCTAAAGTATGTACGCCATCAGCAACACCAATCACATCTTGCAAAGTTTGTAAATGTTCACGATAAGAACCAACCAATCCACAGATAATCGCATCAGCTTCACCACGTTGTACTAAAATTGATGCAATCGCTGTCTTATCGGTAATTAAACGATGTTTTGCAAGCGATGGAGTAACACCTTTACGCTTCATAATTTCATAATATGCCTGCCAACATTCTGCATAACGGCTATCTTGTTCATTATTAACAATATCAAAATCTTTGCCTGCTTCGATTTTTAAGCCCAAATTTTTGATTCGTTGTTCAATAACACTTGGACGGCCAATCAAAATTGGATAGGCAATACCAGAACTACTAATTTCTTGTACCGCATGTAATACTCGAGGTTCTTCCCCATCAGTTAAAATCACACGTTTTTTATCCAATTTTGCTTGTGCAAAGACAGGCTTCATAAACAAGTTTGTTTTATAAACAAATTGGGTTAACTGATCGATATAAGCGTTAAAATCTGTAATTGGCTTTTGTGCAACCCCTGTATCCATAGCAGCTTTGGCTACTGCTGGTGCAATTTTCACGATTAAACGAGGATCAAATGGTTTTGGAATAATATATTCCGCCCCAAAAGATACCTCACTTTCACCATATGCCGATGAAACCACATCACTTTGTTCAGCCAATGCAAGATCAGCAATCGCTCGCACTGCGGCTAATTTCATCTCTTCATTAATCGTTGTCGCATGTACATCTAATGCACCACGGAAAATAAATGGGAAACAGAGTACATTGTTAACTTGATTTGGATAATCTGAACGACCAGTACAAATAATCGCATCTGGACGTGCTGCTTTAGCAACTGGTGGTAAAATTTCTGGTACTGGATTTGCCAATGCAAGAATCAATGGCGTATCAGCCATTGTCTTAACCATTTCTGGTGTCAACACACCTGCTTTTGAACAACCTAAGAAAATATCTGCACCAGGTAAGGCATCGGCTAAAGTACGTGCACCATTATCTTCGATTGCATAAACTTGTTTGGTTTCATCAATATGATCACCACGACCTTTATAAACCACACCTTTAGAATCGCAAATTGTAATATTCTTCCTTTCGATTCCTAACGCTACCATTAAATTTAAACACGCAATCGCAGATGCTCCTGCACCAGATGCGACTACTTTCACTTTTTTAATGTCTTTATTTACGACGCGTAACCCATTTAATACTGCTGCTGCACAAATAATAGCCGTACCGTGTTGGTCATCATGGAAGACAGGAATTTTCATCCGCTCACGTAATTTTTTCTCAATATAAAAACATTCTGGAGCTTTAATATCTTCTAAGTTAATACCACCAAAAGTTGGTTCTAATGCTGCAATAATATCGATTAACTTATCTGGATCAGTTTCATTAATTTCAATATCGAACACATCAATTCCAGCGAATTTTTTGAACAATACGCCTTTTCCTTCCATAACGGGTTTGCCTGCTAATGCACCAATATTTCCTAATCCCAATACAGCTGTACCGTTAGAAATAACGGCAACTAAATTCCCTCTCGAGGTATATTTATAAGCATTTGCAGGATCTTTTTCGATCTCTAAGCAAGGCTCTGCCACACCAGGAGAATACGCTAAAGCGAGATCTTGTTGAGTTGCAAGCGATTTTGTTGGCGTGACTTCAATTTTTCCCGGAATTGGAAATTGATGGAAATCCAATGCTGCTTGGCGTAATTTTTCGTCCATAATCTATCCTTATGTATCATATTGAAAATGATTAATTGCAAGAGGTTTACCACTATACTTACTACGAAGAGGAATAAGAAAAGTTGAGGGGCAATCCACTGCTGTGTTCATAACAGGCTCTAATAAAACATCATCAAAGTCTATCGATACTCCATTAATTTACTAACTAACATCCGCTCGTGATCATTGAGCCAGAAAATGGATTTTTGATTTTATTGGAGTAAAGCTCCGTACCCTAAAATGAGAAAGCTCTCAGTAAAAATCCACTCTTTATTATAGTTTCCTTTTTCAGGAAAGCTGTGAGCTATGCCACATTTTCCAAATAATGTTAGAATAATTACTCCAATTCTTCAGCTTATAAAAGCTCACAATTTCACTACTGAATTAACTATGAAACAACGTTTAGATAAATTTTTATCCGAATATACTGGATTATCTCGTTCGCAAGCGAACAAAGCACTCCGACAAAATTTAGTCAAAGTCAACCATGAAATAGTCAAAGATGGGGCATTAAAAGTATCTACTGATGATCTGATTGAATTCGAGGATGAACCGCTCCTTTGGGTGGAAGGCAATCAATATTTTCTATTATATAAACCAGAAGGTTATATTTGCTCAAATGATGACAGCGAATATCCAACAGTTTATCAATTTTTTGATTATCCACTTTCAGCTCGTTTACACACTGCTGGACGTTTAGATGTCGATACTACAGGCTTAGTGTTATTAACTGATGATGGGCAATGGTCACACCGTATCACCTCACCAAAGCACCATTGTGAAAAAACTTATTTGGTAACATTAGCCGATCCCATTGAAGATTTTTACATCGAACAATGCCGGCAAGGTATTCTATTAAAAGGGGAAAAACAACCAACTAAGCCTGCACAAATTGAAATAATCGATGATTACAATTTGAATTTGACCTTAATTGAGGGTAAATATCATCAGGTTAAACGTATGTTTGCTGCCCTTGGTAATAAAGTTGTTGCTCTACATCGCTGGCGTATTGGGCAGATCACTTTAGACGAACATCTCACCGAAGGTGAATATCGTCCTCTCACAAAAGAAGAAATTCAATCATTTTTAGAATAACAATAATAAGAGGTTTAAATGACAAAGAAAAAAGCACGCATAAATTTTATCTTTATTTTAATTTTAGGACTCTTGTCCATGATGCCACCACTCGGTATCGATATGTATCTTCCAGCATTTCTGAATATCGCTAAAGATTTAAATGTTCCATCGAGCCAAGTTCAATATACCTTAACTATGTTTACTTTAGGTATGGGCGTTGGACAACTTGTTTGGGGACCGATTGCAGATAGTGTCGGACGTAAACCTATTATCTTATTCGGTTTAATGGTGAGTACGATTGCTGCCTTAGGCTTAACTCAAATCAGCAATATTCATCATTTCATTGGATTACGTTTACTACAAGGATTTTTTGGTGCAGCCCCTGTTGTTGTGTTAGGTGCTTTATTAAGAGATTTATTTAGTAAAAATGATTTTTCTAAAATGATGTCTTTAGTCACCTTAGTCATTATGGTTGCCCCACTATTAGCTCCAATTCTTGGTGGCTATATTGTGCAATATTTCCATTGGCATACGATTTTTTATCTCTTAGTTGTTGTTGGTGTACTCAGTGGTGGGCTATTTGCTTGGCGAATTCCAGAAACTTTAGAACCAGAAAAACGTCAGACATTCTCATTGAGAAATATTCTACGTCAATTTTGGGGAGTATTAAGAATTAAACAGGTGATCGGTTACTTAATTGTATCAACCTTTTCTTTTGCTGGATTATTTGCATTTCTTACTTCGGGCTCATTAGTCTATATCGACATCTACGGCGTTAAAGTACAAAACTTCGGTTACTTTTTTATGATGAACATTATCGTTATGGCAACCTTTACCGTCATTAATGGGCGTGTTGTTGGAAAAGTTGGTGCAGAAAGGATGTTGCAATTCGGTCTAGGGATGCAAGCTGCCGCTGGTTTGTGGTTATTGCTAGTTGCCTTATTAGATCTTGGTTTCTGGTCAATGGCATTAGGTATTTCTTGGTTTATTGGTATGAACTCAACTATTGGGGCAAACGCAGCCGCACTCATTCTAGAAAAATTTCCTCGTACTGCAGGTACTGCAAATTCTGTGTTAGGCACATTACGTTTTGGTGGAGGTGCTGTGGTAGGATCATTATTGGCATTAGTCCCCGTTACTAGTGCAATTCCTATGTTAGCCACGATGATTGCTTGTATTGCGATTGCTGTGTTAGGTTATTGGTTATTAACCTATAAAAATCTACATCACTCCTAAACATTCTTAATCTGATGCTATGTCGGACATAATTTGTCCGACATAACATCATACTATTTCACAATAAATAAATTTCTCATCAATATAATGAAATCAACATTGAATACAATAAATTCAATAACTCACAGTCCATTCATGTTTACCCATTATATTTGAACATTTCTCCATCAATTTTGGAGAGATTTTTCTATCCACACAACCTGTGGATAACTTTGTGGAATACTCTTCTCGAATTTTCCTTAATCCTTGCTATATAAGGGTTTTTATTCGTTGTTATTGGAATTGTTTGCAAAATAACATTTTATTAAAAATCAATAAGTTATATAAAATCTAGTAAAGATTATATTTTTCGCTAAAAAAATAAATAAAAAAAAACTTGACAAAAATAAGTCTGTGCAAAACTTACTATTTTTCAAGTTTTTTTCTTATGCAATGTTCAGTTGAAATAATTATTGTTGGAGTAATCGGCACTCCATTTTTGATACATTTTATTAGCCAAATAGTGCTTGACTTACCATATTAATTACGAAACCTCCAATCGATAACCAGAAAAAGACAATCAAACCAAGAATTAATGGTTTTGCTCCTGCTTTTTTAATAGCATCAATATGTGTCGTTAACCCTAATGCTGACATCGCCATCATTAACAAAATGGTATCGATCTGGACTAACCATTGTGTTATTTGTACAGGCAAAATTGGGAATGAGTTAAAAATAGCGACAATAATAAACCAAACAGCAAACCACGGAATATTGATTTTTCTATGTTCTGTCGTTGATTGCTCACGACTTAAGAAATAAGAAAGTCCTAATAAGAATGGTGCTAACATCATCACTCGAATCATTTTGGTAATCACAGCACTATCTGCAATCTGACTATTAATATTCTGACCAGCTGCATACACTTGTGCCACTTCATGTACTGTTGAACCAATATAGATACCAAATTGATGTTCTGTTAGATAATGTTGCAACCAAGTATAAAAAATTGGATAGGTAAACATCGCTATCGTACCAAAGATCACGACAGTGGCGATTGCGACAGACACTTTATGCGATTGTGCTTTCACTACAGGTTCAGCTGCCATCACCGCAGCCGCTCCACAAATACTTGCACCCGTTGCACAAAGATAAGTCGTTTCTTTATCAATTTTGAGCCATTTTATCCCTAACCAACAAGTAATAAGAAAAGTTGAAAGCAGCATAATGGCATCAGTCACAACTGCATTCACGCCAACAGAATCAATTTGTTGGAAAGTAATCCGAAAGCCATACAAAATAATGCCTGCACGTAACAGAATTCCTTTAGAAAAATTCACACCCTCATGACAGGTATTGGCTATCTTAGGATAGATTGTATTCCCAACAAGCATTCCTAATAAAATGGCAAAAGTTAAGGCACTAATACCTAATGATTGACCAACTCCAAAATACGTTAAGGTAAAGGCAACAATAGTTACCACACCAGCTAATAATAAACCAGGTAATAAACTGCTAATTTTCATATGATTTTTTTAATAAATTAATGTTATAAGAAATTATAATTCGTTATATCACCTAATTCTATTGTGGTTTACCGAAATTCTTTGAATTTGCCTGACAAATGTAGCTTGTTACAGAAATATGTTAAAATTCTGCAAAATTTTACTAATCTCTCACGGTAATTATGAAAAAAAATAGTAAGCCATTTATTCTCCATTCTGATTTTAAACCCTCTGGTGACCAACCTGCTGCTATTGCCAAATTGGTAGAGAATCTAAACGATGGGCTAGCTCACCAAACATTACTCGGAGTAACGGGTTCAGGCAAAACATTTACCATTGCCAATGTCATTGCTCAATTAAATCGACCAGCAATGATCTTTGCACCAAATAAAACGTTAGCGGCACAACTTTATGCAGAAATGAAAGCCTTTTTCCCTGAAAATGCTGTGGAATATTTCGTTTCTTACTATGACTACTACCAACCAGAAGCCTATGTTCCAGCAAGCGATACTTTTATTGAGAAAGATGCGTCTATTAATGATCAAATCGAACAGATGCGACTTTCAGCAACAAAATCCTTTCTCGAACGTCGTGATACTATTGTGGTGACATCCGTTTCTGCAATTTATGGGTTAGGCGATCCAGATTCCTATTTAAAAATGATGCTGCATTTGCAGACAGGTGCGATTATCGATCAACGCCAAATCCTATCCCATCTCGCCGCTTTACAGTACACACGCAATGATCAAGCCTTTCAACGTGGAACATTCCGTGTACATGGTGATGTAATTGATATTTTCCCAGCAGAATCAGATGATGTTGCGTTACGAGTAGAGTTATTTGATGAAGAAATTGAGCGTTTAAGCCTGTTCGATCCGTTGACCAATCACTCGCTTGGTGTAGTGCCTCGTTATACTGTTTATCCTAAAACACACTATGTTACGCCACGAGAACGAATTCTTGAAGCAATAGAACAAATCAAACAAGAGTTAGTTCAACGCCGAGAATACTTTATAAAAGAACATAAACTCTTAGAAGAACAACGTATTACTCAACGCACCCAATTTGATATTGAGATGATGAATGAGCTTGGCTATTGCTCAGGAATTGAAAACTACTCTCGTTATCTCTCTGGTCGCAAAGAGGGAGAGCCACCACCAACACTATTCGACTATATTCCAAGCGATGGTCTATTAATTATCGATGAATCACACGTTACCGTTCCTCAAATCGGAGGAATGTATCGTGGCGACCGTTCTCGCAAAGAAACTTTGGTTGAATATGGATTCCGCTTACCTTCTGCATTGGACAATCGTCCATTACGTTTTGAAGAGTTTGAACGTCTAGCCCCACAAACGATTTATGTTTCAGCCACACCAGGCCCTTATGAATTAGAAAAATCGGGTGATGAAATTATCGATCAAGTTGTGCGCCCAACTGGATTATTAGATCCAGAAATTGAGGTGCGTCCAGTTGGTACTCAGGTTGATGATCTCCTCTCAGAAATTCGTTTACGAGTAGAGAAAAATGAGCGTGTATTAGTTACTACACTTACCAAAAAGATGGCAGAAGATCTGACCGATTACTTAGCGGAACACGGTGTCTTAGTTCGTTATCTACACTCAGACATTGATACCGTAGAGCGTGTTGAAATTATTCGGGATTTACGTGCGGGTGAATTTGATGTCCTAGTTGGTATCAACCTATTGCGTGAAGGATTAGATATGCCTGAAGTTTCATTGGTTGCCATTCTCGATGCCGATAAAGAGGGCTTTTTACGTTCGGAACGTTCCTTAATTCAAACGATTGGACGTGCGGCACGAAATCTTCACGGTAAAGCGATTCTCTATGCCGATCATATTACCCCATCTATGCAAAAAGCGATTGATGAAACGGAACGTCGTCGACAAAAACAACAGGCTTATAATAAACAACATGGTATCGTACCAAAAGCATTAAATAAGAAAATTGGTGAGATTTTAGATATTGGACAAAGCCCAACAAATCAAAAAGGGAAAAAATCTCGTCCAAGCAAAATTGCAGAGCCCACAGCTACTTACGCAACGTTGGATAATGCAAAAGATCTACAAAAAGAGATTAAACGACTTGAACAGCAAATGTATAAATTTGCTCAAGATCTTGAATTTGAAAAAGCAGCACAAACTCGAGATCAATTACATTCACTGCGTGAACGTTTTATGCAATTACAAGGAGATTAACTTCCATAAATACTTGCATTTATATATAAATCTCAAGCAGGAACTCTTTTCCTGCTTATTTTTTCACCACAAAAAAGGATAGAATAAATATTCTTTTATCTTAATCATAGAATTAACAGTGATACTCTTTTTTTATTCATTTCAAGCCTTTTCTATTTTGAATTTTAAATATTCCTACACAGATCACAAAATGAAATAAATTTTTTATTTTAAAATAAAACTGAATTGAAATTTTCATTATCAAAGGGTATGTTAACTGATGATTTACTTGTGCTCTGTACTATTTAGAAAGATAGCTTTTTAAAACAGACTACAAGCGTTCAATACACAAGGTATTTTCCAAAAAGGAGCCTAAAAATGGATAAAGTCAGAATTGGTCTTGTTGGTACAGGTTACATCGGTCGTTGCCATGCCATTGCCTATGCACAATTATCGACAGTGTTCAATTTACAAAATAAAGTTGAACTCGAATTTTTAGCAGAAGTTACACCTGAATTGGCAGCCCAACGTGCAAAAGAGTTTGGTTTTCGCCGTTCTACTGCAGATTGGAAACAATTAGTTTCCGATCCAAATGTCGATGTTGTTGATATTTGTACGCCTAATTTCTTACATAAAGAGATTGCTTTAGCAGCAATTCAACATGGGAAAACTGTTTATTCTGAAAAACCATTAGCTTTAACAGCTGCAGAAGCCAAAGAGATGTATCTTGCTGCACAACGAGCTGGTGTAAAAACATTGGTTGGTTTCAATTATGCCAAAAATCCAACGAGCCAATTAGCACGTGAAATTATTGCTAATGGTGAAATTGGTGATGTTATCCATTTTTACGGTACACATAATGAAGATTATTTAGCCAATCCTAATACTCCTATGGATTGGCATTGTTATCGTCATCTCGCTGGGCTAGGTACCTTGGGTGATCTCGCTGCCCATATCGTCCATATGGCGGAATATTTACTAGGTTCTGAAATTCAAGAAGTGTGCGGTGATATGCAGACAGTCATTAAACAACGTCCAGATCCCAAAGACCTTAATAAACGTTGTACTGTTGAAAATGAAGATCAAGCGAGTGCATTAGTACGTTTTGCTAATGGTTCAATGGGAACGATTGAAACCTCTCGTATCGCTTGCGGACGTAAAATGGGATTAACTTATGTTGTCACAGGTACGAAAGGTACATTGAGTTTTACCCAAGAACGTATGGCCGAATTAAAACTCTATCGCCACGAAGATGCCTCCCACCGTCAAGGGTTTAAAACTATTTTAACTGGTCCAGAACATCCTGATTATCGTCCATTCTGTATTAGTGCTGGTCATGGCATTGGATTTAATGATCAAAAAACAGTCGAAATAAGAGATCTGGTTGAAGGACTTCTCTATAACAAACCAATTATGCCTGATTTCTATGTTGGCTATCACATTTCTCAAGTTTTAGAAGCCATTGCACATTCTGCACAACATAAAACTTGGGTAAAAGTGAGTGAAATTTAACAATTTGATACTTTAGTACTGGAAACAATCTTGTTTCCTTGATGTAGGAGAAAATAATGTTTGCTTTTATTTCATTTATCGCATTTACCGCCTTTGTTGCTGGTTATGCTTATTATAAAACGCGTAATGCACATCTGACCGAATCTGCCGAAGGGTATTTCCTTGGTGGACGTTCTTTAACTGGCATTTATATTGGTTCATCTATGTTATTGATGAACCTTTCTACTGAACACCTTGTTGGTTTAAATGGTCTTTCTTTCCGTACTGGTTTTATTGTAATGGCATGGGAAGTCATGGCAGCTATCACGATTGTTCTATTCGCTATTTTCTTCCTACCTCGTTATCTTAAACTCGGTATTTCGAGTATCCCTGAATATTTAGAAAAACGTTTTGATAAACAAACGCTTACCATCACCTCAATTTTATTCTTAGGGTTATATGTCATCTCATTACTACCTATTGTTCTTTATACTGGTGCAATCGCCTTAGAAAATTTATTCCAAGTTTCTAATGTCTTCCATTTAGATCGTTCAACCGCTTTATTAATTATGGTTTGGGGAGTTGGAGCTATTGGTGCTATTTATGCTGTATTCGGTGGTATTAAAGCCATTGCGATTGCAGACACCTTAAATGGCGTAGGATTAATTGTTGGAGGATTAACCGTAACCTTATTTGCTCTTGGCTATGTTGGCGATGGTAATGTTTGGTCTGGTCTAACAGAAGTTTTTCAATCTCATCCTGAGAAATTTAATTCTATTGGTGCAGAAGATTCATTAGTTCCCTTTTCAACTCTCTTTACTGGATTGATCGTATCCAATATGTTTTTCTGGTGTACTAATCAATCAATCGTCCAAAAAGCATTAGGTGCAAAAAATCTGGCTGAAGGACAAAAAGGGGTATTCCTATGTGCATTCTTTAAGTTATTAATTCCAAGCATTATTATTTTACCAGGCATCATCGCCTACCATATCTTCAATGGCCAGATGGAGAATCCTGATAATGCCTATCCAATGTTAGTACAATTAGTTTTACCTGATTTATTAGTAGGTTTCTTTGCTGCCGTAGTAGTCGGTGCAGTATTTTCAACTTTCAGTGGTGCATTAAACTCTTCAGTAACACTATTTACCGTCAATATTTATAAAAAATCATTAAACCCAAATGCCACTGAAACCCAAGTAGTTACTGTTGGTAAAATTCTAGGTTTAAGTTTAGCGATTATTGCTATGGTTGCTGCACCTTTAGTAGCTAATAGTGCAGATGGTTTATTCTATTTAATCCAGCAATTACAAGGAATGTTTAATGCGCCAATTTTAAGTGTTGTCTTAATTGGTTTATTAACTAAACGCGTACCTGCTATCGCTGCAAAATTAGGACTACTTTTTGGTATGTCTGCTTATATCGTATTTAACTTTATTATTAAAGTAGATATTCACTTCTTCCATTTAATTGGTTTACTCTTTGTCGCCAATATCTTATTTATGTTGGTAATTGGTCGGTTCTTCCCTCGAGAAACCGAATATCAAGAAGTTTATACCGAACAAGTGGATATTAAACCTTGGTCATTAACTAAGCCTGTTGCCGTATTAATTTGTTTAGCTTCTGTATCCATGTATACCTTCTTGGCTCAAAATGTAGGGGCATGGTTAATGCCAACCTATTATGTAGTCGCAACACTTGCTATTGCTTATGTTGTTTGGTCTATCATTCAGGCTTTACGTCATACCCAAACCAAAAAAGTTGTTGCATAATAAAAATAAATCATCTTAAGTAAACCGCCAAAGTGCGGTTTACTTTACTCACTATAAAATATTTTGTTATGTTGGAAACCTCTCTTTTACCAAATATCGTTACTTTCTTATCCACCATTCATCCTTTTGATCTTCTATCCAAGCACGATCAACAGGCCTTAGCTGGCGTTGTCGATATCCTCTATCTCACTAAAGATCAACCATTAGAACAACAACAATTAGTTGGTAAAGGTTTATTTATTATTCGTTCTGGTGCGGTTGAACAGCGGTTGCCTTCAGGTGAACTACGCGCAAGATTAACCGATGAAGATCTTTTTGGTTTTAGCCAACTTAACCAAGAAGGAATGGGAGATTATCACGTTATCGCTATCGAAAATACACTGTTATATCGTATTCCTCGATCAAAACTATTTGAATTAATTGAAAATAATCCAGCAATTCGTCATCATTTTGCTGCGAAAGAAAGCGTTCGCTTAGCTCACTCTACTACACATTTAGCCGAAGAAGCTATTTATTTGAAAACAGTTGAAACGGTTATGAATCGACAAATGGCGATTGTTTCACCTAATTGTTCTATCCAAGATACCGCTAAAATTATGGTAAAAATGCACCGTTCTAGTGCGTTAATTATGCAAGATGATAAGTTACTTGGCATTATTAGTGATCGAGATATAACTAAACGTGTGGTTGCAGAAGGAATAACGATTGATCAACCTATTAGTTTAGTGATGACAAAAGATCCTCAGGTCATTAATAAATCTGCATTGCTCATTGAAGCAGTCGAAATGATGATGCAACATAATGTGCGTAGTCTGCCCGTGGTTGAGGAAAACAATGTTATTGGCGTATTAACCGCAACCAGTTTAGTTGAAAGAAGTAAAGTACAAGCTGTCTTTTTAATTAGTCGTATTTATCGTCAAGAATCTTTAGAAGAATTGCTCGCTTTAGTACCACAAAAACAAGCGGTATTTCTTACATTACAAGAGGCTGGTACTGATGCACAAGTAATTCAACAGATGCTTACTTTAATCGCAGATGCCTTTACCAAACGATTATTACAACTTGCCGAACGTGAATTTGGTCCAGCACCTATGCCATATGCTTGGTTTGCTATTGGTTCTCAAGCACGACAAGAAATGCACCTTAATTCTGATCAAGATAGTGGATTAATTCTCGCTCGCCAGCCGACATCAGAAGAGCAAGATTATTTCCAACGTTTAAGCAATTTTGTTTGTTCTGGTTTAAATGCCTGTGGTTATCCTTATTGCGAAGGCAATATGATGGCAAATCAAGCAAAATGGTCAGTATCTTTAGCTAAATGGAAAGAATATTATCGTCAATGGGTATATACCCCTGATCCACAAGCCTTACTTGATATTAGTGTCTATCTCGATATTCGTTTCTTATTTGGTGATGAATCATTGGTAGAAAGCCTACAACACACCATTCTTATGCATATTAAAGGCAATAACCGTTTTTTAGCATTACTTATTGCAAATTCATTACGGATTAATCCACCATTAGGTATGTTCCGTCAATTCGTTTTAGCCAAAAATGGTGCAAACCAAAAAGTACTAAATATTAAGCGACAAGCCGTTAATTTAATTATAGAACTGGCTAGAGTTTATGCTTTAGCTGCTAATAGTTTAACCACAAACACAGGCGAACGATTAAAAATTGCTAGTCAACAAGGCGTTATTAATCAAGAAAGTCAGCAAGAACTATATGAAACTTTCTCATTCATCAATCAAGTTCGCTTACGTCATCAACAACAAGCTATATTACAGCAGCAGCCATTAACAAATGAAATTGAGCCTACTTCTTTAACCTCGTTTGAACGAAATCATCTAAAAGATGCCTTTCGGATTATTGCTCGTTATCAAGAGGCTGCACAACTGCGTTTTAATGCAAAAGGATTATTACGATGATTTGGCAATTTTGGCAGGATCCTTTAAAACAATTAGAAAAACAGCGACAACATACTTTAGTTACACAAGATATTCCTGAAATGGCATTGCCACTATTTCAAACCCCACTACCTTCAGGAGAACTATCTTTAGATCAACTTACTTTTGTTGCTTTAGATTTTGAAACATCTGGTTTGAATTTTATGCAAGATCGCATTCTCTCTATTGGAATGGTTGAAATTCAACAACAAGTGCTTTCTTTAGCTACATCACAACACTACTATCTCTCCGCTGGAGATGCAATCAAACCAGAAACCGCAATTATTAATCATATTCGTCCAGAAGTATTAACACTAGGATTAAGTGAACAGAACTGTTTACAACGAATTATTCCTTATTTGGCTGGAAAAGTAATTATTGCTCACTGTGCGTTAATTGAAAAAAATTTCTTAAAGCAGGCATTAAAATTATCATCAACAACACCATTACCACTAATCTTTCTAGATACTTTAACCTTATCTCGATCTTTATCTGAATATTGGGGACAGCAAACTCCAGATTTACGCCTCACAGAAATTCGCCAAAAAATAGGACTCCCCGCTTATTTAGCCCATAATGCTATTGCAGATGCAATTGCAACTGGAGAGCTTTTTTTAGCACTAATGGCAAAAATTTTTAATAGTTCTGCCATTACTTTAAGACAGATTATTCGTCAACAAGGCAATATCATTTGATCTTAAATTTTCAAAATAATAAAAATAAAATTTTTATTCGCAAAAATTACTATCTAATAAACATGCTAAAGAATTAAACTTTATTAACTTTAGATAACTAATTACCGACTTTTCATCTAATAATCTTTCCATCTAGCCAATCAATGACAAATCATTAAAAATAAATTAATTAGTTGATATAAAAAGAATTTAAATGAAATTGCATTTTGTAATCTCTTACTATCTCCAATGTAAACTAATAAAATTTATACGAAAAAATGAGATACATTTCACAATTCTTTAACTTTACGATTGTCATAAAATTTTCTTAATGCTATATATTGCACCAGATAATTTATTTCAAATTATCATTATTTGGAATTTATATTCTTTTCATTGACGTTTTATAGAATATAGTCGTATTTCCATCGTGATTAACTCAACAAAAAAGGCTAATCCTATGATGAAAAAAACATTATTAACTGTGTTATGTAGCGGCTTGTTATTAACAGCACAAGCTGTAACAGCTAAAACTTATGTAATCGGCGCGCCAATGAATTCTTTTGCCGATAAATGGCAAACTTATCTTCAAGATGCTATCCGTGATTTTGATAAAAAACATGATGATGTTGTCATCAAACTTGCTGATGCGAATGCAGATTCGGCAAAACAATTAAGTGATGTGGAAACCTTTATTGATCAAAAAGTTGATGCCTTATTAGTTGTCCCTAATGATCCTAACATTGTTAAGGCTATTGGTCGTAAAGCAAAAAATGCAGGTATTCCATTAATCATTGTAAACCGCCGTCCAAATGATGATGATTTAGAAAAATATGTTACTAGTTTTGTTGGATCTGATGAAATTGAGGGCGGACGTATTCAAGGAAACTACATTGTAAATACGCTTAATGGTAAGAAAGGCGAAGCTTTAATTCTACTCGGTCCATTGGGACAAGATGCGGTAACTAAACGTACTCAAGGAAATAAAGACGTTTTCAAAGATCATAAAAATATCACCATTGCTGCAGAACAAGAGGGTAAATGGGAGCGTGATAGAGGTTTAGCTATCGCTGAAAATGTTCTCTCTGGACAAAAATCAATTAATGTTGTTGTAAGTAATAATGATGAAATGGCTATTGGTGCTGTACTAGCTTCTCGTAAATTAGGTATCAAAGATGAAGACATTATTATTGTTGGTTTAGATGCAACACCTGATGCATTAGAGTATTTAGGCAAAGGTCTTGATGCAACCGTTTTCCAATCTGCTCAGGGTCAAGGATACACTGGTGCTGAAACAGCTTATCGTGCAGCAAAAGGTGAAAAAGTCGAAAAAATTAATTGGGTTCCATTTGAACTCGTTACTCCAGATAAAAAAGAAGAATATCAAGCAAGATATAAATAATGTGTTTGGAAAGGGAATCTATTTCCCTTTCTTTCCCCAATTTATTTGCAGTCAAGTTAAATACAGACGAATGCAATAACGTTATAACAAAGATTTTTAGGTTGATAACGTAAATAAATCGAATAAATACAATAATAAACTTCTAGTATCTTAAGGAGTTCTAAATGGATTCATTAACCCATACCCCTTATATCTTAGAAATGAAAAATGTTTCTAAAACATTTCCTGGGGTTAAAGCACTAGATGGCATCAATTTAAAAGTAAAGAAAGGCAGTGTACATGCACTAATGGGAGAAAATGGTGCAGGCAAATCTACCTTAATGAAAATTTTATATGGCATCTATATCCCTGATGAGGGTGGAGAAATATTATTAAATGGCAAACCTTTCAGTCCTTCACGTCCTATTGATGCAATTCGTAAAGGTTTAACCATGGTTCCTCAGGAAATCTCCCCAGCCGCAAATCTCACTATCGCAGATAATTTTTATCTTGGACGAGAATTAACTAAAGGCAAATTCTTTCTTAATCAAAAAGAAATGGATGAAAAAGCCGCTAAAATCCTTAAAGGCCTTGGTATTCCTATGGATGTAACGGTAAAAATGTCTGAAGTTTCTGTCGCGAAAGCTCAATTAGTGGCGATTGCTACCGCAGTTTCAAATAATGCCAAAGTCATTATTATGGATGAACCAACTACTGCATTAACTGAAACTGAAGTCGAACAACTTTATAAAATTATTGAAACCGTTAAAAATCACGGTATTGCCATTATCTTCATTTCTCACAAATTAGACGAAGTATTCAAAGTGTCCGATGAAATTACCGTTATTCGTGATGGTCAATATATTGGCACTAAACCTGCCTCTGAAGTTACTAAAGATGAATTAATTTCAATGATGGTAGGACGTGATATGTCCGAAATGTTCCAACGTGAACGGGTAGATATTTCAGATGAAACTATCTTAGAAGTCAAAAATTTAACCCGTGAAGGGAAATATCAAAATGTCAGTTTCCAAGTCAAGAAAGGTGAAATTTTCGGCATCGCTGGTTTAGTAGGTGCAGGTAGATCAGAAATTGTTGAAGGATTATTTGGCTATAAACCAGCTGATAGCGGAGAAATCTATATTCATGGGCAAAAAGCCGAAATTAAGAATCCACTAGATGCAATGAAATACAAAATTGGGTTTGTTACTGAAGATAGAAAATTAACAGGCTTATTTCTAAATTTAAGCATTACCGACAATATGATTATGCCGAAAATGTCACCTTATCTAGAGAATTTTTTAATTTCAGTCACTAAAGCTCAACGTACTGCACTTGAACAAAAAGATAAGCTAAAAATTAAAGCACCTAATGTTGAAGTGATTACCAATAATCTTTCAGGTGGTAACCAACAAAAAGTTTTATTAGCTCGTTGGCTATTACTAGAACCCGATATTTTAATTTTAGATGAGCCTACTAAAGGAATTGATGTAGGAGCAAAAGCAGAACTCTATAAACTGATGGTTGAACTCGCTAAACAAGGTAAAACTATCATTATGATTACTTCTGATATGTTGGAATTACTTTCGATGAGTGATCGTGTCATGGTTATGCATGAGGGGCATCAAGTAGGCATTATTCCTCATCAAGAATTAACACAAGAACGAGTGCTGGAACTAGCCTCAGGTTTAACACATAACTAAAACTTAACGTATGGGGAATTAATTATGTCGAATGATATGATGAAAAAAATGCTAAATGCTTATGGCATGGTTCTTATTTTAATTGCACTGTTTTTAGTGTTATCCGTTTCAATTGATGGCTTTTTCTCTGCACGAACTGTCTGGAGTATTATTGAGCAAGTATCAATGTTTGGAATTATTGCGATTGGAGTAACATTTGCCATTGTAACGACTGGGATTGACCTATCTTCTGGTTCTATGGTGGCATTAACTTCAGTAGTTGCCGCATCCATTGTGACTGGTGGTGATAGCGTTAGTGCAGCATTTCTTGCCTTTGCTCTTTCTATTGCACTAGGTGCCTTACTCGGTGCAATTAATGGAGGTTTAACCGCCATTGGATCCATTCCACCCTTTATTGCCACACTTGGTATGATGATTATTGCACGTGGCGCTGCACAACTTTACTCTGATGGACGTCCTATTGATGCCTCTTCTGAAGCATTCACTTGGATTTCAGATGTTAATTTCTTTGGGCTACCTGGATTAGTTATCTTATACATTTTAGTAGTTATTGGTGCACATATTCTCCTAAGTAAATCGACTTTTGGCCGTCATGTTTATGCTGTTGGTGGTAACTTGAATGCTGCAAAAATTTGCGGAATTAATACCACCAAAACCTTAATTTGGGTTTATATCTTAGCAGGTGCATTATCAGGATTAGCGGGAGCAATGCTAGCAGCACGCACTTACGCTGGCAACCCATCTTACGGTTTAGCTTGGGAATTAGATGCGATTGCTGCTGCAGTAATTGGTGGCGTATCCCTTAGTGGTGGTATTGGTACCATTCCAATGTGTGTGATTGGTGCCTTAATTATTGGGACAACCAATAAAGGCTTAAATATGCTTGGTGTTGATCCATATTGGCAACAAATTGTAAAAGGAATGATTATTGTCGTTGCGGTATTAATTGATACCTTGAAACGTCGTAAAAAAGGTAGCTAGGTAAAATACTTGCTTATTAATAAACAAAATGGCGAGAATTTTCTCGCCATTGCTATTTTTATTTACCTAAATTATCGAAAAAACGTTTTACCCCGTCTAAAAAGCCACTTTCCTTGGGACGATGTTGATTACGTCCTTCTAAACTTTGCTCAAATTTTTGTAGTAGCTCTTTCTGTTCTTTATTTAATTTCACAGGTGTTTCTACAATGACACGACAAATTAAATCACCTTGATAATGTGAACGTGTTGAGGTTACTCCTTTTCCTCTTAAACGGAAAAGTTTGCCAGTTTGGGTCTCTTCAGGAATTTTTAATTTTACTTTTCCATCTAATGTTGGCACTTCAATTTCGCCGCCCAATGCAGCTAAGGTGAAACTAATAGGAACTTCACAATAAAGGTTATTGCCATCACGTTGGAAAATATCATGTTCTTTAACGTGAATAACAACATAAAGATCACCTGCTGGTGCACCATTTTCCCCAGCTGCCCCTTCACCATTTAAACGAAGTTGATTACCAGTATCTACGCCTGCAGGTACTTTTACAGAAAGATTTTTATGTTTATGAACTCGACCATCACCATGACAGCTATCACAAGGTTGTTCAATAATTTTTCCTGTACCATGACAATGTGGACAAGTCTGTTCTTGTACAAAGAATCCACTTTGACGACGAATACGGCCTGAACCATGACAATAGTTACAAGTATCGACTTTCGAACCTGCTTTTGCACCACTACCATGACAGGTGTCACACGTTGCCAATGTCGCGATACGAATATCTTTACTTACGCCCTTGACGGCTTCTTCAAGTGTAATTTCTAGGTCATAACGAAGATCTTCTCCACGCACTACACGTTGGCGACCACGTCCACCACCAAACATATCACTAAAGATATCGCCGAAAATATCACCAAAATCGGCTCCACCAAAACCACCTGTTCCTGCTCCACCTTGCTCAAAAGCAGCGTGTCCATATTGATCATAGGCGGCACGTTTTTCTTTATCTCCTAGTACCTCATAAGCTTCTTGTACTTCTTTAAATTTCGCTTCTGCTTCTTTGTCACCAGGATTACGGTCTGGGTGTAATTTCATTGCTAAACGTTTATAGGCTTTCTTAATTGCCTTTTCATCATCTGATCTTGAAACGCCTAACACTTCATAATAATCACGTTTTGCCATTCGTTTTCCTATTTTTGTTGGAATGAAAGGTTGGAATTAACCCTTTGAATACGCTAAAAGGGCGAGGTGTTTAGCCATCGCCCAATCGTAAATTGTGGCAGCTTATTAGACTGCCACATCAGGAGGATATTATTTATCTTTTACCTCTTCAAACTCAGCATCAACAACATCATCACCGCTGTTCTTTGCACTACCTTGTGCTTGTTGTTGCTGTGCTTGACCACCTTGAGCTTGTTGTTGTGCCGCTTGCATTAATTTTTCTGCTGCTTGAATTAATGCTTGCGTTTTCGCTTCAATTTCTGCTTTATCTTCACCTTTCGCAGCTGCTTCTAGATCATTTGCTGCTTTCTCAATCGCAGCTTTATCATCTGCAGCAAGGTTTGCACCGACTTCACTTAACTGTTTACGAGTTGAGTGAACTAAGTGATCTGCTTGGTTACGAGCTTGAACTAACTCTTCAAATTTACGGTCTGCTTCTGCATTTGCTTCTGCATCACGCACCATTTGTTGAATTTCTTCATCACTTAACCCTGAAGACGCTTTGATAGTGATTTGTTGTTCTTTACCTGTACCTTTATCTTTCGCAGAAACGTGGATAATACCATCAGCATCAATATCAAATGTAACTTCAATTTGTGGCATACCACGAGGTGCTGGGTTAATACCTTCTAAATTAAATTGACCTAATGATTTATTATCAGCTGCGCGTTTACGTTCACCTTGTAACACATGGATAGTTACCGCACTTTGGTTATCTTCTGCAGTTGAGAATACTTGTGATTTCTTCGTTGGAATCGTTGTATTCTTTTCAATTAAGGTTGTCATTACGCCGCCCATGGTTTCGATACCAAGTGATAATGGAGTTACGTCAAGTAATAATACGTCTTTCACATCACCAGCTAATACACCACCTTGTACTGCCGCACCAATCGCTACCGCTTCATCTGGGTTGACATCTTTACGTGGTTCCTTACCAAAGAACTCAGCCACTTTTTGTTGTACTAATGGCATACGAGTTTGACCACCAACTAAAATCACATCATTGATTTCAGAAACACTTAAATCCGCATCTTTTAATGCCACACGAATTGGTTCCATTGATTTTGCAACAAGATCTTCAACTAAAGATTCTAATTTTGCACGAGTCAATTTGATGTTTAAGTGTTTTGGACCAGTCGCATCTGCAGTGATGTATGGAAGATTTACATCAGTTTGTTGTGCAGAAGAAAGTTCAATTTTTGCTTTTTCTCCAGCTTCTTTCAAACGTTGCATTGCTAATGGATCATTACGTAAATCAATACCTTGTTCTTTCTTGAACTCATCCACTAAGTAATTGATTACACGGTTATCAAAGTCTTCACCACCTAAGTGAGTATCACCATTTGTTGCTAATACTTCGAAAGTTTTTTCACCATCAACTTCATCAATTTCAATAATTGAAAGGTCAAATGTACCACCACCTAAGTCATATACTGCAATGGTATGATTACCTTTTGCTTTATCTAAACCATATGCTAATGCCGCAGCAGTTGGTTCATTAATAATACGTTTTACTTCTAAACCAGCGATACGACCAGCATCTTTTGTTGCTTGACGTTGTGCATCATTGAAGTAAGCTGGCACAGTAATTACCGCTTCAGTAACTGTTTCACCTAAGAAATCTTCTGCTGTTTTCTTCATTTTTTTCAATACTTCAGCAGAAATTTGTGGTGGAGCCATTTTATCACCTTTGACATCTACCCAAGCGTCACCATTATCAGCTTTAACAATATCAAATGGCATAATGTTTACATCACGTTGAACTTCATCATCGGTAAAACGACGACCGATTAAACGTTTAATTGCAAATAAAGTATTTTTTGGATTTGTTACTGCTTGACGTTTTGCTGGTTGTCCTACAAGAGTTTCTCCATCTTGTGTATAAGCAATAATTGATGGAGTTGTACGATCCCCCTCTGCATTTTCAATAACACGTGGTTTGTCACCATCCATTACTGCAACACATGAGTTTGTTGTACCTAAGTCAATACCAATAATTTTTCCCATAATCGTTATTCTCCTGATTTTAAATTCATTTTTTGACGTTCGACTAAATAAGGCTCATTTTTTAAATTACAAGAGGCAATTTTTAAATTTTCTCTTCTTCAATCTATCACCTTATTGTTCGTGCCCCACTAAATTGACGTTAAAATCAAATTTTCAAGGGGTAAGTTAAAAAAATTTTTTATTTTTTCAAATTATTCTAGTGATTGAATAAATTTTTTCTTGATTTGACTAGCACTTATCACATTACTGTGTATAGTTAGCAAATATAATTTATCTTTAACCAATTCAGTAACCTATGAGGTCTTATGAATCCATCTTTACAACCTTTTGAACAAGCACTAATTGAAATTGTTAAACAAGATGTTGTGCCTGCTTTAGGCTGTACCGAACCCATTTCACTTGCCTTAGCATCAGCTACTGCAGCGAAATATTTAGGCAAAACACCTGAAAAAATTATAGGTAAAGTTTCACCTAATTTAATGAAAAATGGTTTAGGCGTTGCTGTACCTGGAACAGGTATGGTCGGATTACCGATTGCCGCTGCAATCGGAGCGATTGGTGGCGATCCTGATGCAGGACTAGAAGTGTTAAAACATATTTCCCCTGAACAATTAACAACAGCCAAAACATTATTAAAAAATAATTTGGTGACTGTTTCTATTAAACAAACTGATCATATTCTTTATGCAGAAGCCACTTTATATGCTGGAAATGATTGGGTACGAGTCGTGATTGAAGACCAACATACCCAAATTATGTTGATCGAAAAAAATGAACAAATTATTTATCAAGCCCCTTCTCAACTAAAAGGTGATCATGATCAACACGGTATATTTAACCAATTAAAAGCAAAAGATATTTTTGATTTTTCAATGCAAGTTGATTTAGCTAAAATTAACTTTATCAATCAAGCCGAAACATTAAATTCTGCATTATCGCAAGAGGGATTACGCCAAGATTATGGGTTACATATTGGACGTACATTACAAAAACATATTGGCGATGGTTTACTCTCCGATGATTTATTATCGAGAATTATGATCCATACCACCTCTGCTTCAGATGCACGTATGGGTGGTGCAACATTACCAGCAATGAGTAATTCTGGTTCTGGAAATCAAGGAATTACGGCAACGATGCCTGTGGTTATTGTTGCTGATCATCTCAACGTAAGTGCAGAACAACGCACTAGAGCATTATTTCTTTCCCATTTAATGGCAATTTTTATTCATAGTAAATTACCAAAACTCTCTGCACTGTGTGCCGTAACCACAGCAGCAATGGGCAGTTGTGCAGGCATTTCTTATTTAATTACTAATAGTTTTGAAACGGCTGCAATGGCAATCAGCAGTATGATTGGTGATATTAGCGGTATGTTATGTGATGGTGCAGCCAACAGTTGTGCGATGAAAGTGTCCACTAGTGTTACCTCTGCCTATAAATCTGTCTTAATGGCAATGAATCAAACTGGTGTTACTGGAGATGAAGGTATTGTCGAACATACGATTGATCGTAGTATTGATAACTTATGTGCGTTGGCTTGTAAAAGTATGCAACATACTGACTTCCAAATCATTGAAATTATGGCAAATAAACCACAAAACCAGTGTAAATAAGTTATACTAACGTGGTTAAAATAACTAACTAAAAGGAAAATTCTTATGCAAAAGAAATGGGCTATCATTCCTGCAGTAATCATAGTACTTGGAGGTGTGTGGATTGGTGGAGCTTGGTACACAGGTAAACAAATTGAACAAAATTATCCTGAAAGAATTGCGGCGATTAATCAAAATAAATTCCTTCAGATTGAAAATGTTAAATTTCAACGACACTTCTTTTCCAGTGAGATGCAATATGAGGTAAAAATTGGCGATAAATCATTCCCTGTACAAAGTAATATTTATCACGGTCCATTTCCAACAAATATGTTGTCACATCTTTCCTTTCAGCCTCTCATCGCCTCGGCTGAAACTACTGTAATCAAAAATCAACAAACTGAACCATTTTTTAAACTCTTTAGTAAAGAACAACCGTTATTATTGACAACGAATGTTGGTTATCAACAACAATTTAATCTTAATTTAGATATTAGTTCAGGTAAATTACAAACAGAAAAAGAACAGGCTAAGTGGTCAGATAGTCAATTTCAGTTTACGCTTGATAAAGATAAAAATATTCACTATCGAGCTGCATTAAAACATCTTGATTTAAATATTGCTCCTGAACCATACGCAAAACCTACACAAGTTTTATTAGATGAATTTGATACACAAGGTGATTTACAATTAACTAATTGGCAATATCTCCCCATCGGAAAAGGAACAACAAGTCTCAAATTATTTCAACTTAGCCAATCTTTAAGTGAAAACGTATTAGCTACAGTCACTTATCAAGATCCAGTAAGTAATTTTGAATTTAGCAAAAATGGCGATTTTTATGCTATTAAAGGTGATAGTACGATTAAAGATTTTCTAATTAATCAACAATCACTTTTCTCACAAAAGAGTAAAATCGAATTAAATCATTTGCAGGGCGATGCTTTGGTAAAAATAATTGATGCTTCATTAGAAAATAATCAACCAGCATTTGAGCAAGCCTTGCAAACAGTATTAATGAATCATCCACAACTTATTATCGAACCATTACAGGCTTATAATTCTCACGGAAAATTTGCATTAAATACAAATATTCAATTAGCGAATGCTAATTTTAAACAAGTATTAAATAGAGGGAAAATTGAAGAGATTTTTGATAAATTCACCTTCTCCTTAATTTTAGATAAGGACTTTCAAAAACAATATATTGCTAATCTAATCAAGATTTCTTTTTCTAATGCACAATATCCAGAAAAAACTGTGAATGAACAAAAATTACAAGATACTCAAAATGATATTCAAAGATTATTACAAGAACAGGTCGCAAAAGGAATTTTGACTGAAACTGATAAATCTTATGAATTAAATTTTGAACAAAGAGAAGGTAAGTTTTATCTCAACCAACAAGAAATACCAAAAGAAGTATTATTATTTGGTTTATTACAATTATTTGCTGGGTTTTGATCTAGGATAAGTCCCCGTTAATCAATTAGGCAGAACATTGTTCAAATAACGAATAAGGCGTAAGATACTTATACCTCTTATTCGTTATTTGGTAATTATTATGAAACTAAGTACTTTCACTGATTATAATTTGCGTGTTCTACTACTCTATTTAGCCGCCCATCGTGAAAAACTGTCAACCATTCAAGAAATTGCCAATAACTACCATATTTCTGAAAATCATCTGATGAAAGTGATTCATCATTTAGCTAAAAATAATTTTATTCAGTCAATTAGAGGTAAAGGTGGTGGCATTAGATTACATAGAGAGCCTAGTGAATTAAATCTTGCTGAAATTATTCGATCAGCAGAGGAGAAAAGTGTAATTATTGAATGTTTTGGTAACAAGAACCAATGTTGTCTTAGCCCTAATTGCCGTTTACCACCTATTCTAGTAAAAGCGTTTGAAGCTTTTTATCAAACATTATCTCAATATACACTACAAGATATTCTTTTAGATCCTAAAATCTTTACCATTCTGCCTATTACGTCAGAAAATGAACTACTCAAAAATTAGCATTAGCTTAGCTGTTGACAAAGCAATACAAAATAAATAAAATTCTGCCCGCATTGCCCAATGGGGCTATTCCTCCTTAGTTCAGTCGGTAGAACGGTGGACTGTTAATCCATATGTCGCTGGTTCAAGTCCAGCAGGAGGAGCCAGATTTTTTCTTTTGGTACTATGTTTTATTTGTCTCCTTTTATGAAATTTAGTTTTAATACCAAAAGAATTTTGCCCATAGTTTTTATACTATGGGCTTTCTTTTTTCTATTATATCTACTTTTCGGTTGGCAAAGCTAAATTAAGGAAATAACCTTCTTGTCCTGCAGCAACAACAAATACAGATAACTCCTCTCGCCAATCTCCTAATACAATCCGTTTTCTATTATTTTCTAATACATGAACCGCTTGACGATGCGTATGCCCATGAATCAGTTGATTGACTTGAAACTTTGCAAAAGTTTCTTCCACAGTATCTGCATTGACATCCATAATTTGTGCAGATTTATTCTGTTTATCTGTTTGGCTTTGTTGACGAATTCGTTGTGCAAGCCTAATTCTGAAATTTAACGGTAAACAAAGAAACAGTTTCTGTAACCAACGTTGATGAACACGTTGGCGAAATTTTTGATAAGCCACATCATCAGTACATAACGTGTCGCCATGACAAAGCAACGTCATTTGTCCATAGAGATCAATTTTATGATATTCAGGTAATAGTTGAACCCCAGTCTGTTTGGCAAAGCGTTCGCCTACTAAAAAATCACGATTACCATGACAAAAATAGCAAGGGATACCTTGTGCTGTTAAATGACGCAATAACTGTTTAATTTCTTGAATAGTTGCAGAATCTTCATCATCTCCCACCCAAAAATCAAATAGATCACCTAAAATATAGAGTGCTTGTGCTTGTGGTGCCAAGTTCGTCATAAAATAACGAAACAGTGCCAACAAGTGCGGAGAATGCTCGCTCAAATGTAAATCGGCAATAAAATAGGTTGGTTTACTCATCTTAAATTATCATTCATTAATGAAACGCATACTATAAAGCATTTTTGTTATCCGTGCTTTCTTCTTTTGTACTTATCCTAGTAAATTCGCTATACTTGCTGCAATTTGTTTGAGGGACAACCTATGCTTAAATTACTTCGTATTTTGATTGTTATTATTTGTTGTATTCTTATTTGTGTCATTGGTTCTATTTATTCATTAATCCGCTTTAAAAATCCAAATAATGTTGCTCTTTTTGCCCATTGGTTCGCACGTTTACACCCTTTATTCGGTTTACAAGTAGAATATCGCTACCCTGAAGGTGCAGAAAAATTTGAGCGTTGTATCTATATCGGCAATCACCAAAATAATTATGATATGGTTACCATTTCACATATGGTAATGCCTCGTACAGTAAGCGTTGGAAAAAAAAGTCTAATTTGGATTCCTTTTTTTGGCATATTGTATTGGGCAACAGGTAATATTTTTATTGACCGTGAAAATCGTAGTAAAGCACACAATACCATGACTACATTAGCGAAACGCATTCATCAAGATAACTTATCTATTTGGATGTTCCCAGAAGGTACTCGTAGCCGTGGCAGAGGTTTACTGCCGTTTAAAACAGGTGCTTTTTATGCTGCTATCGAAGCGGGTGTACCAGTGGTCCCTGTGGTTTGTTCAACAACACATAACAAAATTAATCTTAATCGCTGGCACAACGGTAAAGTCATTTGTGAAATGTTGCCACCTATTTCAAGCAGTGATTACAGCCGTGAAACAGTACGTGATTTTGCTAAATATTGTCATGATTTAATGGAACAACATATTGCGAAACTTGATGCAGAAATTGCAGAAACTAACCATCGCATATAAATAATAAGGAGGAGGATTATGGGAAACTTTTCTCGTCGCCAATTTCTACAAAGCTCACTAGCTGTTGCTGTTAGCAGTAGCTTATCTCGTTATGCAATGGCGGAAGATAAAGTTCCTCTGTGGATTCCTCCACTAACAGCTGTTGGGCGTGGTTCTCCAATCCTATTGAATGCGTTAAATATCAAAAAATCATTTAATGGCAAACAAAAAGTTGATGCTTGGGGTTTCAATGATTTTTATCTCGGTCCAACCATTAAAATGAAACAAAATGATTTTCTACGTTTAACCTATCGCAATAGCTTAAGTGAGACGATTGCAATCAATATTCAGGGCTTACAAGCAAATGGTGAAATTTCAGGCAGTATCAATCGTAATATTGCACCTCAAACTTCTTGGTCGCCGATTATTCCAATTAAACAAAGTGCTTCAACTTGTTGGTATCATAGTGACACCATTGGTCGTTCAGCGTATCAAAGCTATCGTGGTTTAGTTGGAATGTGGATTATTGAAGATGAAGAAAGCAAGAAAGGTCTAATTCCCAACAAATATGGCGAAAATGATATTCCACTTATTTTGCAAGATCTTTCCCTTAATTATGAAGGTCAACAACTTTTTAATCTCGATAAAAACCAGTTTTTAGGAAAACAGCTTTTCGTGAATGGGCAGCGTAATTGCTTCGTGAATGTACCAAGAGGTTTTGTTCGTTTACGTTTACTTAATGCTTCTGTTTCTCGCCCCTACTATTTAGCTTTAGATAACCAGCAACCACTATTGAAAATTGCCTCGGGTTTAGGTTTTTTACCAAAGCCGCAAGAAATAACAACATTACCTTTAGTACCTGGTGAGCGAGTTGAAGTATTAGTGAATTTAACACAGGGACAAACCGTTAGATTATTGGCAGGTAAAGATCGTGGTATTTTTGATCAACTACGCAGTATCTTGGGTTTATCTGACGATCTAGAAAATAATCTTGTTTTAGAATTACGTCCACAAGGCTTAGCCTCTGCCTTTGCACAACAGAAACCAACCTTACCTGACGCTAATCTGGGATTACCATTAACACCAGTTAAAGAACGCACTTTTGTCCTTAACACACAAGATGCGATGATTAATCAACGCCGTTTTGATCCTCGCCGAATTGATATTGTTGCTAAATTAGATACGGTCGAACGTTGGATTCTCTCTGCCGATCAACCAACAGGTTTCCAACTACAAGGCGCTAAATTTTTAATTGAACAACAAAATGGTAAACGTTCTACTAAAGATGATCTGAGTTGGACAGACACTGTGTGGGTAGAAGGTGAAACCCGAATTTTAGTGAAATTTGAAAATCAATCTTCCAACTCTTATCCATTTATTTTTGGTGCGTCTAATTTACTATTGGCAGATAAAGGTTGTATGGGCTTACTCGTGGTGCAGTGATGTTTTATGCTGGCAACAACTTTGTCTACTAAGTGAATTAATAATGGGACAATCTTCGCTATCATCCCCTGGACATTGTGCAGCTAATGAAGTTAATTTTTCACGCATTTGTTGTAAACGCATTATCTGTTGATCAATTTCATTAATTTTGGCTAATGTCTGTGCCTTAACATCTGCACTACGCCGATGTGGATTATGATATAAAGATAAAAGTTGTCCACATTCTGGCAATGAAAAACCAATTTCTCTCGCTTCACGAATTAAATTTAATGCCTCAATATGTTGGATTCCATATTGACGATAACCATTGGCACTACGACTTGGAGGGGTAATCAGTCCTTTTTCCTCATAAAAACGAATTGTTTTTGCGGTTAAATTGGTCAATTTTGCGACTTCATGAATATACATCTTTTTTTCCTTGACTCTTACCTTACAGGAAGGTTTATTGTAGCACCGTTTTTTATCAAAATTATCTGAAAAATTTATTTAAGGAGAACAATTATGCTTTTACTAAAACTTGCTGATCTATCTTGCCAACACTGTGTTAAAAGCGTAACTAAAGCACTTAGTGCCTTACCTAATGTTGAACAAGTTAAAGTATCATTACACTATGCGAGAATTGTAGGCGATGTGACAGCAGAACAAGCTATTCAAGCAGTAGAACAAGCAGGTTATCAAGCAGAAATCGCAACTACCCCAGCTTATACCCTTGAACTTTCAGGTTTAAATTGCCAACATTGTATAAAAAGCGTCCGTACAGCATTAGAAAACCTAACTGATGTAGTTTATGCTGATGTAGATCTAACTTCGGCAAAAATTTATGGTGATGCCAATACAGAACAAGCTATCCAAGCAATAGAACAAGCAGGTTTTGCAGCAAAGTAGCTGATCAACGTGTTGTCAAATCTGTTCTTCCAATAACACAACAAGTTGAACAACAACACGTTGAATCCCCGATCAAACAAACAAATAGCATAACACCTACTCAATCAGACAAGCTCCTAGAACAGCTTTTTCTGATCGAAGGGATGTCGTGCGCAGCTTGTGTAGCAAAAGTAGAAAAAGCGATTCAACAAGTTACAGGTGTTAGTCGTGTGCGAGTAAATCTGGCAGATAATACGGCTACTGTGCTAGGTGGAGAAGCTGATCAAATTTGCTTTGCAGTAGTCAATGCTGGTTATCAAGCTGAATTAATTGAAGATGAAATGAGCCGTGCTGCTCGCATTGAGCAACAGTATCAACAAGAAATCCAGCACAAAATCAAGCAAGCTATTGTCGCTTTAGTTACTGGTTTTGCTTTAATGTTTGCGATGTGGTTTGATTGGTTGCCAACTTATGCTGAATTGGGTTCAACGCAGCCTCTCATGTATCAAATAATTTATTTGCTGTTGAGTGGATTAGTTATTTCAGCACTCTATTATTCAGGAAAACATTTTTTCATTCGAGCTTGGACTAATCTTCGTCATAAAACCACCTCAATGGATACGTTAGTTGCTTTAGGTGCATTGACAAGTTTATTGTTATCACTATTGATTATCCTATTTCCACATACTTTCAACCAACACCATCTCTATCTAGATTCTGGCTTAATGGTAGTAGGGTTTGTCAATATTGGCAAAATTTTAGAAAGTCGAGGTAAAAAATCTGCGACTAAAGCACTGTCTGCACTTATGGACTTATTGCCTACTCAAACAACTATTATTGAAGCAGGAATAAGCAAAACCATTCCAACCAAGCAGGTCAAAATTGGCATGTTGGTACAGTTACAAACTGGCGATAAGGTTCCTGTGGATGGTACGGTACAAACTGGTGAATTATGGATTAATGAAGCGATGCTTACTGGGGAATCGCTACCAGTCAAAAAAGGGATAGGTGATCAAGTAACAGCTGGTACTTTAGTGAGTAACGGTGGTGAGCAAATTATTGCTACACAAACAGGTCGTAATACAACACTTTCCCAGATGATACACACGATCGATCAAGCACAAACTTCCAAACCGAAACTCGCTACGTTAGTCGATAAAGTGGCAGCTATTTTTGTTCCTGCTGTATTGATTATTGCTTTATTCACTTTAATTGGTTGGTTGATTGCTGGCGCTACATTTAGTAAAGCAATGCTAGCAGCGATTTCAGTATTGGTAATCTCTTGTCCTTGTGCTTTAGGTTTGGCAATTCCAATGTCAATTATTGTCGGTACAGGACAAGCTGCAAAACTTGGTATGTTAGTTAAGGAAGCCAATGGTTTACAGCAATTAACTCAAGTAAAACGAATCTTTTTCGATAAAACGGGTACCCTTACTACCGGTAAAACAACGGTAAATGCCGTTTGGCAACAAGACCCACATAGCTTCGCTGTTGCAGCCAGCATTGAACAACAAATGGTTCATCCACTTGCTGATGCGATTATTCAATTTGCTCAACAGCAACAGTTACAAACTTTCTCGATTGAACGTAGCGAAATAATTGCTGGCAAAGGACTGATTGCCACGCTGAATGGGAAAACTTGGATATTAGGTAGTCAAGTGTTTATGCAAGAACAACAGATTGATATTGCTCCTGCACAAATCTTTATACAAACACATCTACAACAAGCTGCTAGCTTAGTTTTTCTTGCTCAAGACAAACAATTAATTAATGTTTTTGCGATTAGTGATCAAATAAAATCTGATGCAGTTTCTGCCTTAAATCATTTAAGAGCATTAGGAATAGAATGTGTCATGCTTACTGGCGATAACATCAATACCGCAAATGCTTTTGCCGAACAGTTAACAATGACTCAAGTTATTGCTCAAGCTACCCCACAAATCAAAGCAGAACAAATTCAACAAAGTGTTCAACAGATGACAACCGCAATGGTTGGTGATGGGGTAAATGATGCACAGGCATTTGTGATGGCAGATGTATCCATTGCAATGGGTAGTGGCGCAAAAGTTTCAATGGAAACAGCTGATCTTACTTTGCTTAACACCAATCTTATGACATTAATTAATGCCATTAAAATAGCTAAAGCTATTTTCAACAATATAAAAATAAGTCTATTTTTTGCTTTTATCTATAACTTAATCTTAATTCCTGTCGCTGCCTTAGGTTTACTCAATCCAATGTGGGCTGCCCTTGCAATGGCTTGTAGTTCAGTAACTGTCGTACTGAATGCCAATCGTTTAAGATATTTCCACACTTAAGTTATTCACGCTCTTGATACAAGAGCGTGAATCTTTCCTAAATAAGAATGACTCGCAATTATTTGCTTTTATTTACCGAATAACACTTGATTTTTATTTAAAATAGGCATAGTTTAATTGCCTTTTATTACTTTGCGTGAGGAATTTATATGTATAACCCATTGAAAAATATTAATAAAATAACCTTAGCTCTATCAATATATACAATAACCACCTTTGCTAACGCTGATATACTCACCTCTGTTCGTCCATTAGGTTTTATTGCTTCTTCTATTGCTGATGGGGTAACAGATACCCAAGTTTTAGTACCAGCAGGTGCATCTCCTCACGATTACAGTCTTAAACCATCCGATGTTAAGCGTGTACATGATACAGACTTCATTGTATGGATCGGAGAAGATGTCGATGCTTTTTTAGCAAAATCGATTGAGAAACGTGATCCAAAAACCGTATTAACAATTAGTAAAATTGATGGATTGGCGTCATTGCTAGGTGAAACCTCTGCCCACGACCACGACCACGACCACGACCACGACCACGACCACGACCACGACCACGACCATCAACATTCTGATCAACAACATGATGAACACAACCATGAACACGCTGACCATAATCATAATCACGCTAACGAATTAGAACAAGATTGGCATATCTGGTTTTCACCCGCTATTAGCCAACGTGTTGCAGAACAATTAGCGGAAAAATTAACCCAATCTTTCCCACAACAAAAAGATAAAATTGCAGCTAATCTAGCAGAGTTTAAACAACAATTAGCAGATAAAAATAAACAAATTAATCAACAACTTGTATCTCTTAAAGATAAAGGTTTCTATGTCTTCCATGATGCCTATCGTTACTTTGAAAATGCTTACGGTTTAAAACAAACTGGTTATTTCACAATTAACCCATTAATCGCACCAGGTGCAAAAAAATTAGCTGAAATCAAAGAAGAGATTAATGAACATAAAGTGCAATGCTTATTTGCAGAACCACAATTTACGCCTAAAGTGATTGAAACCTTACAACACAGTACCAAGGTGAATGTTGGACAACTTGATCCAATGGGTGAGAAAATTAAATTAGGTAAGGGATCTTATACTGCTTTCTTACAACAAATTGCTGATGCTTTTGCGAGTTGTTTGAAGTAACCTCAAAAGAAAGCAATATTTAACGCTAAATATTCTCCTTCTTAACCTGACAGCTCCTATTCCGAATAATAGGAGCTGTCAGATTCATTTGAGCCTATTACGCCTAAATTCCTATATAGTTTATAAAAAAATCACTTTACAGAAAGGCATATAGTCTAAATTAGAATATAAAAACTGCACCTTACTTATTTAGTAGTAAGATGCAGTTTTTTTATTTTGCGAATCAATATCTTATGATACGAACATCCACATAATACATACCATTAAGAAACCAAGTGTTCCATAAATTGTTGTTAAGAATGTCCATGTTCTTAAACCTTGTGAAACAGAAATTCCAAAGAATTTTGTCCATACCCAGAATAATGAATCATTTACATGAGATAATGTCATTGAGCCTGCACCAATAGCTGAAGTAAGTAATGCAATTTGAATACCATTATATTGAGCTGCTGCAATCGCTGGAGCAAGAATCGTTGCAGTCGTAATAGTCGCAACAGTGGCAGAACCTTGTGCAGCACGCAATAACGCTGATAAAATGAATGCTAACGCTAAAAGAGGTAAACCTGTACTTGCTAAAACATCAGATAATGCTTTACCTACACCACTCGCATCAAGAACTTTACCAAACATACCACCAGCACCAGTAATAAGGATAATTCCTGCAATTGGCGCTAATGCTGAATTAAGAATTTCTTCTAATTTTGCTTTATCCCAACCACGACGAATCCCTAATACATAAGAAGATAAACATACTGCCAATAGTAATGCAAATGGAGAACTACCAATCATACTAAAGACTTCACGAACAATATTACCTTTTGGTAAAGTTGTTGCTGTCACAGTACCTAGCATAATTAAAACTAATGGAGTAACAATCATCGCTAATACAGTGCCAAATTTTGGTAATCCGCTTGCATCTTGAGCTAACATTTTTTGATATTGGATTAAATCTGTAGAAGCTGGAATCTCAACAAATACTCGTTTAGTAAAGAATGGAATACAGAATTGACCAATCATATAAGCAGGAAATGCTGCTAAAAAACCAAAACCAAGAACAAGTCCAATATCTGCATTTAAGCCTTGTGCACCAGCAACAATACCTGGATGAGGTGGCATAAACACATGAACGGTCAACATTGATAATGCAATTGGAAGTGCATACACCAACATATTTCCACCAATTCTACGTGCCACACTGAAAATAATTGGAATTAACACGATAAAACCAACATCCACGAATACTGGAATACCAAAAATAAACCCTGTCATTCCTAAAGCAAAAGCAGCTTTTTGGGCACCAAACTTATCAAGTAACCATGATGCTAACACATCTGCACCATTAGATTTCTCAATAATTTTACCTAACATAGCACCTAAACCAACAATTAGGGCAACACTTCCTAATGTATTTCCCATCCCTGAGATTAAGGTTGGAATGACTTTACTCATTGGAATTCCCGCACTTAAAGCTACTGCGATACTAACAACTCCTAAGGCAAGGAATGGATGGACTTTTCCTTTGATCATCATTGTAAGTAAAGCCAAAACACTCACAATACCTATTAAAATTAACATTTCGTTTGACATAGAATCACCTTTAAATTTGGCGGAATATCCAAGTGCGACACAAATTATGAATCGCACCTATGTTTAATTAACTTATTTATTTTTATATGCCTCAAACCACACTAACCCATCTTCGGTTTTACCTCGTGGGTTATATTCACAACCTACCCAACCGTCATAACCGACTTCATCAAGTTTGTTGAAAATATAGGTATAGTTGATCTCACCTTCATCTGGTTCATGTCGATCTGGTACAGAAGCAATTTGTACATGCGCAAATTTACCTTTTAAACGATCGGTTAAACGAGATAAGTTGCCATCAACATTTTGAGCGTGGAAATAGTCTAGTTGTACAAACACATTATCCCGATTGATTAACTCAACCAATTCTAAGGTTTGATATTGGCTAGACATTAAATAATTAGGTTTCACTTGTGGGCTTAATGCTTCTAATAACACCTTAATGCCATAAGGTTTAAATTTATCAGCGGCATAACGTACATTATCAATAAAGGTTTGTTTATATTTCGCATATTCTTTTGGATCTGGTACAACGCCTGCCATCACATGGACATTAGGGCAACCTAATGCAATGGCATACTCTAGTGCTTGATCAATATCACGATGACTATCTGCTTCTCGTCCTGGAATTGCCGAAACACCCCATTCACCTGCCGATACATTGCCTGGTGCGGTATTAAATAACACTTGTTTTAAACCATATTGATCGAGTTTCGCTTTAAGTTCTGCTGCTGGATATTCATATGGGAAAAGATATTCCACATATTTAAACCCTGCTTTAGCTGCCGCCTCAAAACGATCTAAAAATGGTACTTCAGTAAACATCATAGATAAATTAGCTGCAAATTTAGGCATTGTTATTTCCCCCTATTCTTTAACACTTCTACTTCTGCATCAGTGAGATAACGAATATTTTGTCCTTGCAAAATAAAGAGTAATTTTGCGGTTTCTTCCAACTCTTCTGTATTATCCACTGCATCTTGTAAGTCTTTCCCACATACCACGACACCGTGATTTGCTAATAAAAAGGCTTTTCCTTGATCTGCTTTCGCTGCAAGATCCCGACCAATCTCGGCAGCACCTGGACGATAATAAGGAATCACAGGTAATTGCCCTACTCGCATCACGTAATAAGGTGTAAACGCCTTCATTGCATTACTGTAATCAAGGTCTGCTTTACAAGATAACGCGGTTAAATAGGTTGAATGTAAATGTACAATCGCATTGCATTCTGGTTTCTTTTGATAAAGTGCTAAATGGAAAAAATACTCTTTTGATGGTTTTTTCCCACTTAATACATTGCCTTCACCATCAATTATCGATAATTCATCTTCTTTTAAACGACCAAGTGAAGAACCTGTTGGAGTAACTAAAAAACGGTTTTCAGCTAAACGTACTGAAATATTCCCAGCACCACCAACACTGAACCCTCGCTCAAATAACGAGCGAGAGAGTTCAACTAATAATGTTTTAATTTCTTGTTCACTCATTGCATCATCTCCTGAGCCTGACTGAAAAAGGCTTCACGTCCAAAATTGCCTGATTTCAATGCAAGATAAACTGGAGCATCTAATGTTGCTAACCAAGGCACACCTGGTGCAATTTGTTTACCAATACGAAAACCTTTAAAACCAAGTTGTTGCACAACAATACTTGAGGTTTCTCCACCTGCTGTAATGAAATTGGTTACGCCATAATCACGCAATCTACCAGCAAGTTGTGCAAAGGTACGTTCAATCGCTTGACTCGCTATCTCTGCCCCAAATTTTTGTTGAATTTGTTTCAGTTGTTCTGGTGGTACAGTGGCATAGACTAACGGCGCATATTGATCTGCTAAATGTTTCACTACCCACGAAAACAGTTCTTCCACAAAATCATCTCTGGTCAACGCCTGTTCAACATCCAACCATTTTGTTGCTGCTTTTTGTTGATAATCTGCAACCTGTTTATTGGTCATCACGGAACAAGAGCCTGATAAAATGACGGTTTTCCCTTTTGGCGGCACAAACGCTTGATGTGTTTTTCCTTGTGCTTGATGTTTTGCCATATAAGCTGCCAATCCTGAACCCCCAGTTACTAGCTTCATATCGGCCACAGCTTGTGCCAAAACATCAAGTTGAGAATTATCGACCGCATCTACGACTGCATAGCGATAACCTTGTTGTTTTAATTGTGCAAAACATTGCTTAACATTCTCGGCCCCTTTGATGACCTCGGCATACGGCACTAATCCTGTTTTTCCTTTTGCTTGACAGTCCATTAAACGGAGCAAATTTGCATCTTTCATCGGCGTAATTGGATGATTTTGCATACCTGATTCATTCAATAACACTTGTCCAACAAAAAGATAGCCATTAAAAATCGTACGGCCATTTACTGGTAATGCTGGTGTAATAATGGTGAAATCTTCACCTAATGCCTCTAATAACGCATCAGTAACAGGCCCAATATTGCCTTTTTCGGTACTATCAAAGGTTGAGCAATATTTAAAATAGAATTGTGTTGCACCATTCTTTTGCAACCAATGCAACGCATCTAATGATTGTTGAATAGCTTCTGCAACTGGATTTGAACGAGATTTCAAGCTGATCACAATCGCATCTACTTCTTCTTCCAACGCACTATGTGGTACCCCATTCATTTGTACCGTACGCAAGCCGTTTTCAACTAAAAAGCTGGCAATATCGCTCGCACCAGTAAAGTCATCTGCGATTACACCTAACATCTTACTTCTCCTGTTTTTGTGGTAATTCAATACCGCTGAAAATTTTAATTACCGCACTATCGTCTTGTTTGCCATAACCTGCATTACTTGCTTCAGTGAACATACTGTATGCTGTGCTTGCTAAGTGAAGTGGGAATTTTAATGATTTCGCCGTGTCATTCACCAATCCTAAATCTTTAACAAAAATATCCACCATAGATAACGGGGTGTAATCGCCATCAACAACGTGCTTCATTCGATTTTCAAACATCCATGAATTACCCGCAGCGTGGGTTACGACGTCATACATTAAATCCAATGGAATACCTGCTTTTGCTGCTAACGCCATTGCTTCGGCACCTGCTGCGATATGTACACCTGCCAATAATTGGTGAATAATTTTTACGGTAGCCCCTAAACCAATTTCTGTACCAATGTTATAAACTTTGCTAGCCACAGCATCTAAAACGGGTTGTAATTTTGCAAAAGCCTCTTCTGAACCAGCTGCCATCACAGTCATTTCACCAACAGCAGCTTTTGCAGCACCACCTGATACAGGTGCATCTAACATAATTAAATTTAATTCTGTTAATTTTTGTGAAATTTCTTTTGCATCTTGTGCAGAAATCGTTGAAGAAACCATCACAACTGTACCTGGTTTTAACTGACTTGCTAAACCATTTTCAGCAAACAAGACTTGATTAACTTGCTTTGCATTCACCACTAATAACACAACAGCATCTAATTTATCGGCAAATTCTGCCGCATTTTTTGCTACTCCTTTTGCACCAGCAGCTTTCAATTTAGCTAAAAGTTTTTCATCTAAATCAACACCATAAGTATCTAATCCTGCATTTACACAAGATAAAGCTGCACCCATTCCCATTGCACCTAAGCCAACAACGGCTACTGAATATGTCATTTTAATCTCTCCTTTGAGTTGTTTATTTTGTATGAAACGCATACTACTCTATTCATACAATCAATTCTTCGATCTAGATCACAATTTCTAACAAAACTTAACATATCTTATAAATATTTTTGTGAAAAAAGTAGAAAGAGAATTATAAATCGATTTCAACTATGAAAATCTCATGACACAAAATTCATATTGAATATATAGAAATATCAAGGATATAATTAATAAAAAACAGTCAGGATAGAATGATGATTCCCGCAGAACGACAAAAACATATTTTAACAATCCTTAACGAACAGAATATTGTTAGTATTAATACTTTGATGGAACTGTTAAATGTTTCACATATGACTATCCGCCGAGATATTCAAGCATTAGAAAAAAAGGGAGCTGTGGTTTCAGTTTCGGGAGGAGTACAGTTACAGCAACGTTTATCCGTAGAACCAACACATACCGCTAAATCTTTGTTATTCCAGACAGAAAAAGAAAAAATAGGCCGTTATGCTGCAGAAAGAATTCCAGAACACTCTACCATCTATCTTGATGCTGGAACCACCACATTAGAAATCGCTCGCCATATTGCTGATCGTGAAGATTTGTTAATTATTACTAATGATTTTGCAGTCGCTGATTTTTTAATTAGCCATGGCAAAGGTGAATTAATTCATACAGGTGGCAAAATTAACAAACTAAACCGTTCTGCAGTCGGTGAATTAGCAGCTCAGTTTTTACGCAACATCTCGATTGATTTAGCTTTTGTTTCTACTTCCTCTTGGAGTTTAAAAGGGCTAACGACACCAGATGAAAGCAAATTAGCAGTAAAACGAGCAATTTTAGCTTCAAGTCGTCATAAAACCTTAGTTACTGATTCTTCAAAATATGGCAAATTAGCCACTTTTTGGATTTGTGAATTAACCGCATTTGATCGTTTAATTACTGATGCTCAGTTGCCTGATAATATTCAAAAAACGATTCGGAATATGGATATTGAATTAGTTTTGGCGGCATAGTAGACAAAATTGTTGCTAATCTGTCAAAAACTATGCCAAGTGGACAAAATTGTGGCTAATATTTAT